>JAGQJP010000671.1 GCA_020430585.1 Myxococcales bacterium
CAGTTGCCTCGATTCTGGCCGCCCGTACGGACAAAACCGGGGCGCCTGCCGCAGTTGCCTCGATTCTGGCCGCCCGCCGCCTCTGGTCGCCTATCTCCGAGGGTTTCGGCGGAGGACGCCGCGCGACCTCGCTACGGCACGCGCAAGACGACGATCACATTGCGGTTCAGCACACCGAGCTTGACCACGAGCTCGCCGTTGTCGGTGAAGGCGTTGTTCCCGCCCTGCTCACCGCCGATCCCCGAGGGGTCGCCGCCGAGGGGGCTCGACACCGCCGTGATCGCGCGCTCGACGCCCTCCTGGACGACGAGCTTCTCGCCCAGGCGCGCCATCAGATGCGCCGTGCCGTCGGCGCTGAAGGCGAAGATGCACTTGTTGTTCGCCGTCGTCACCCCCGGCGACGAGGTGCTCAGCGAACCGTCGAAGACCACCTGGCCCTTGGCGTTCAGGCGATAGGCGTGGATCTGCGCGAGCAGCGGGCCGTTGGCGGCGAAGCTCGGGGCGAGGCTCCCGACCTGGGCGAGCAGCTTCAGCGTGCCGTCGCTCTCCCGCAGGATCAGCGCCTCGTTGCCGTCGACAATTGCGCCGAAGAGGACGCGCCCGTTGACGATCACCGGGTTCCGCGCTTCGCTTCCCGTGAGCAACGCGGTGACGGTGCCGCCGCCGACCGTGTCCCCGACCTTGATCAGCTGCCGCGGGCCGTTGGTCTTGTCCCAGATCCAGAGCGTAAAGTCTTCGCTCGCGAGGCCCGTGTCGTCGCCGATGACGACGACCGTGCCGAAGCGGTCGACGCCGACGAAGGCCGAGACGTCGAGGCCGAGGTAAGGTAGGCCGTCGTACACCTTGTTTGAGAGGACGGCCTCGAAGGCCCCGGGAGCGCCGAAAACAAGATCGCGGTCCGGACTCACCGAGCCGCCGCTCGCGTTCTCGAGAGCGACGTCGAAGCCGAGCTGATCCGTCGGGCTCAAGCTCAGGTGAACCGAGGCCGAGAAGAAGACGTCGAAGGCGTAGAGGTCGCTCGGCAGCTTGTCGCGGCCATCGAGAAGCCAGGCGCTCAGGCTCTCGCTGGGCGTCTCGACGAAGATCCCGTCGCAGGGGGCCGCCGAGCAGAGTCCGGCGCTGGGTCGGAGCTGAGAGCGAAAGGCGAGCGTGCCGCCCTCGCTGAGGCGCAGCTCCGAGGGGGAGTAGAAGGTGCGCACCTCGGTCGTCGGCGCCGGCGTCGTGAGCGTGCGCAGGTAGATCTGCAGCGGCTCCCCGCGCATGATGTACGAGAAGCCACCCGTCGTCGAGGTCGCGAGGACGATCTGGTCGCTCGAGGTCGTGACGTACTCCCAGAACGCGCCGTAGATCCGCCCGTCGGGATCGGCGGGGATCGGGTCGCCTTCGCGGGCGATGAGCATCGGCGCGCCGCTTCGAGTGGAGACCAGCACGTCGTCGTTCGCGGTCGTGACGCTCCCCCCCTGCAGAAAGCCCTTGGCCAGCAGGACCCCGTTCTGCGCGATCCCGGCGGTCTGCGGGACGAACACGACACCTCCGCCGAGATTGAGGCTGTCGGCGTAGATCCCGTTCACCGGGATCGGCAGGGTCGAGGCGAGCGGTGTCGCCGTCAGGCCGGGCATGAAGTAGGTCAGGTGCGGGACCTCGATCCCGACGAGGTCGTTCGGCGCGTCGACGTTCGTCGGCAGGATGTGCCACGGCCCGGCCGGGCTCGCCGCGTAGAAGACGTGGATCTCGGTCTCGTTGCGGCCGTTGGGCACGAGCCCCTCTTCATAGGGCAGCGTCACCTTGGCCAGCTTCTGGAAGAGGGTGTGTAGCTCGCCGGCGGTGATCTCCACCGTCGGGCCCACACGGATCACGTTCGGCGGGCAGACGTCGTCCGAGACCTTGCGGATCGTGAAGGTCTTCTCTTCGCCGAGCGCGCCGTCGGGCACCTCGAGGGTCACGCCGCCGCTGGAGAGCGTGCCGCCGGCGGTGCCGATCGGGCCAGACGTCTCGGGTACATCGAGGCTCGAGCTGCCACAACTGCTGCCGCTCGTGTCCATCGGCGTCGCATCGACCAAGGCGTCGGCAGGTGGCGCGTCGGCGCCCGAGCCGTCGTCGTCGGAGGCGTCGTTCCCGTCGCCGAGGGCGACGTCGTCGAGCGCGTCGCTCGTCGAGCCGTCGGCGCCAGTGGCATCGCTCGCGTCGTCTAGGGTGACGTCGTCTAGGGTGACGTCGTCGAACGCGTCACTCGTCGAGCCGTCGTCCCCGCTGGTCGTGTCTCCACTCGAGCCGTCGTCGTCGGTGGCGTCCGTTCCCGTGACGCCGTCGGTGCTGTCGCCGATCGCGTCCCCGCTGGTCGCGTCTGGCGCCGTCAGATCGGCGGTCGTCTGATCGCCCTGCACGTCGACCGGTGGCGACTCGTTGGTAGCCGACCCGCCCTTGCAGGCGGCGAACGTGATGAGCAACGCGCAGGCGACCAGATAGGGCAGCAAGAGAGTTCGTCGACGCATGGATTCCCTCGTTTCGGTCGAAGAGATTGGAATCAGTGTGCCGGATCTTGTCACGCATAGTCAACCACCGCAGATCGAGGGCGACCGGTACGAGCGCGTCGGTATCCTCCGAAACGAGTTGGCGTGTGGCGACCGGTAGACGAGCCGCCGCGCGGAGGGGGAAATGTCAAGCTTGAGCGCTCTCAGCGCCCCGATCGTGAAAATGGTGACCCGGGGCGATGTGAGCAACGTCCCCGCGGCCGACAACATCCGCTACTCCGGGTCTCAATGTGCGAACGGATATGCCTTTGGATGGACTCACACGAGCGGGCATCAGAGATAGGTGCCCGACGCTCGGGCGAGGCCGTCACCGGGGGTCCGCGAGAGGTCGCGGCGTGGTCGGCCGCGGCGTGGTCGGCCGCGGCGTCGTCGGCCGCGGCGTCGTCGGCCGCGGCGTGCACGGCGCCAGACGGTGGGAGATCGGCGCGACTTCGATCGTGATCGTCCGTGCGGTCGATTGGCCTCGATGTCGCACGGCGAGCTGGATTTTCTTGCGCGCCCAGGCCCGCGAAACGGTCTCGAACGCCGCGGCTGGGCTGCTGAATGGCCTGCCGTCGATCGCCTCCACGACGTCTCCGTTTCGCAGCCCGAGCGCACTCCAGACACTCGACGGTCGTACGGCGTGGAGTCGAAATCCCCGCATTCTTCCCATTCGATAATGCGGGACGATGCGCGCCGTGCCGGCGATCAACCGCGTCCGCTCGGCGTAGATCCTGGGGTCGACGTGGTACCGATCGGTAGCGAGCTCTTGCACGTAAGGGTGCAGCGCGCAGCGGCCCTTCCAGAGGTGTCGAGGCGTTGTCGGTCGTGAGCGACCGAGGAGGCGATTCGTGCTGCCGGCGTCGGCCAACGGCCCCTTCGCGTCGGTGGAGGCGAGCCGAGGCGGCGGCGAGGGAGCCCGGTTGCACGAAAGCGAGAGGCTGGCCAAAAGCAGGGTCGTCGTGACGAGTTCTCGGATCATGGCACGAAGGTGGTGCACAGCTGATTGCGGCACTCGACCTGCACATCGTTCTGCTTGTCTAGAGTGCTCGTGCCGTCGTCGAGCTCGAGGGTGTTCGAGGAGCAGCCGCAGCCCGGAAGTTGGGCTTGGCAGATCGGCTCGAGGGCGTCAAATGGCGCCTTTTCGCTCGCCTTGAGCCCCATCGCGTGGACCGAGCCGCAGCAGCTGGTGACGTGGAAGCCGATCGCGCAGTCGGTTCCGGTCGTGCATTGGCGATCGAAGCTCGGGTACTCGCTGTTTGGCCCGTAGCAGACCGGGCCGCCGCCGTCCGGAGTCGTCGAGTCAGCGCTCGTCGCGTCGCCCGTCGACGAGCTGCCGCCGCAGCCCATGGCGAGTGCGAGCAGCGCCCCGACGAAGAATGCGCCGACGCGCCAACCGAGGGGCCGCGGCTCGAGCCCGCAGCGGTAGCTCTCCCTTGATGACAACTCGACCTCCAGCGTGGTCCGTACCTCACGATGATGAACTCTCTCGGGGCTAGGGTCAAGCCCCGAGGCGCGAGGCTAGAATGGGCAGCGATCGTCGGGGCCGCGTCGCGGATGGACTCGCAACGAGCGACCCTTCGTGCTGCATTCGCTACCGGTGCCGAGACGGTCCTCGGGTCTCGCATTTTGGAGCAGCGCGTGTGAGTCAGCGGCGGCGCAAGCCGCAGGAGCGTTTGATCAACCGACTGATCTTCGGCACGTCCGGAGCGCCCGGCTGCAGATCGACGTACTTGCGGAAGCGGTAGCAGGCGCGCAACTTCCATCCGCGGCCGGCGTACACCAGGCCCAGGAATTTGTGGCAGTCCGCGAACGAACGATCCAACTCCAGGCAGCGCAGGAACAACTTCTCGGCGGCGCGGCGCTTGTACAGATTCAACGCCTGGCGCCCGACCTGGTAGTACCAGCTGGCGCTCATCTTCTCCAGTCTCTCGTTGACCGGCCGGTCTGCCGCCCCGACCGACGCGGGCAGCGCAAATACCAGACAGAACAGCCCGACAAGCGCGGCCCTGAATGACCTGAGATCGAGCATTTTGGCTCCTCTGTTGAGTCATCGTCACAAGTTGCCGTGGAGTTGTTTTCCACGGCGAACGGATCGACATCTGTGAAGCAGAATTAGGGCGAGTGTGCGGAATCGAACCCCGACAAGATTGCCCCGATGGACGTGAGACAGCGGCTCAGAACAGCCGTCTGAGGCAGGCGAAGACGAGCGAAGCGCAGAGGCGCGCTCGAAATCGGCCTGTGGAATCTGGGCCGGGTCGGTGGCTCGCGAGGTCTGAATCGCGCGCGTCGCCAGGATCCCGACGGAGGCGCCACCGGCCAGCAATAATGCGGCGGCGGTTCCCAGTAGAACGCCGCCAACCAGTCCCATTACAACGTGGTGCATCACCCCTCCCTTTCGATCGTGCACGAGACGGCTGGCGTTTGACACACGTTGTCAAAACATTGCGCGTCGGCTCCGTCGGGGCCGCGCCCCAGCGCTCTCCGGCGTCGAGATCAGGCGACTGTTGTCGTGATTGCGACCCTGCGGCTCCGCTAGAGGTTGACGCATGAGCGAGTTGACCAAGTGGCGCCTTATCGTCCGATAGCGTTCCGGGAGTTCGCTTGAGTAATTCAGGCAGGTCGCTGGAAGCGCATCCGCGAGTTAGCGCAGATGCAAGGCCGACCTGCGATGCGAGGCAGGCCGCTGGCGCGCGAGGACGGCGATGAACGCGCTCAACAGCAACAGCAGCGCGAACGGATCGACGTTGGCCAGCGGTGCGGTCTGACAGCTGCCCCCGCCGCCGCTGTTCTGATTCTCGCTGGCGTCTACGGTAGCGCTGCCATCGATTTGTGGTCCGCCGGTGTCGTTCTGCGGCGTGACGCTGTCGTTCGAGGTCGTGTCCGGGGTGGGGGCGATGTCGTCGCCCGCGTCATCGTCTGGCGTACCATCCGTGGATGTCGTATCGGCCTCGACGTCCGGCAGCTCGCCGCTGTCGATGTCCCCGCTTTCGACGTCAGCTGCGCTCAGCGGGGTGCTGAAGGAGAAGACGCTGCTCCAGTCCGAGGTCGCCCCGTGGGTATCGGTCACGCGAGCGGCCCAGTAGTAGGTGGTGTCGGGCGAGAGGACCAGCTGGTTCAACGATAGCGCGGTGGTCGTCGTGCCCTGCGCGACACCGCCGATTTGCGCGACCCGTTGCGTCAACCCGCTGTCGAGGGCGAGCACGAACTCATAGGTCAGCCCGTCGCCATCGGGATCGGCGGCATTCTGCACGGTCAGCGTCAGCGGGCCGCTCTGCACGCTGTCGTTCGACGGAGTGAGCGGCGTGGGTGCGCCCGGTACCTCATTGGTCGCGTTGACCACGAACTCAGCCGTCTCGGAGAAGTTACTCTTGGCCTCGCCGTCATCGGCGCGGACGCGCCAGTAGTACGTGGTATCCTCCGTCAGCTCCGTCTGCAGGGCCAGCATGATTTCTGCAGCGCCGCTGTCGTTGACGTTGACGGTGATTTTGTCGACGCCGTCGAAGGTCGCCACCTTGTCGATCTCGACGATGTAGCGGACGGGATCCTTGTCGCCGTCGGTGCTGCTCGCGAAGACCAGAGTCGGTGTCAACGTCGCCACCACCGCGCCGTCTTTGGGCGAGACCGGCGTGGGTACCGACGGCGTCTGGTTCTGGGTGTCGATGCGAAAGCTCAGCTACGCGCTCCACGCCGAGGCCTTGCCGTGCGGGTCGACAGCCTGGACGCGCCAGGTGTAGATCACGTCCTCTTCGAGCGCCTCGGTCAGCGCGACGGTCTGGATCGGATCGGTCGTCGCCGCGATACCCGCGAGATCGATCAGCGGGAAGGCCGAGCCCTTCTGGCTCACCTGCAGTCGATAGGTGATGCTCTCCTGCTCGGGATCGCTGGCGCTGGAAAAGGTGAAGCTGACCATCGTGTCGTTGAGCACCGTATCGTCCGACGGCGTCTGTGGCAGGGGCGTGCTCGGCGCGTGGTTTACGGCGCTGTAGAGCAGCTGGCCGGGCGTGCTCGTCGACTCGGCGCCGTCGGCATCCTTCACCGTCACCTGCACGTAGTACACCACGTCCTCGGTGAGTTTGCTGGTGTCCGGTGCACAGGTTCCGTCGGTGGAGCTGGTGATCTCCACAGGAGCGGAGAGGTCCGAGTTGGTGCTGTAGACGCAGGTATAGGTCAGCGTGGGGTCGCCGGGGATCGGCGTATCGTCCGTCGGCGTCTGGGTCAGGGTGATCGTGCCGTCGTTGGAGACGGTCAATCCCGGCATCAGATCGAGCTCCGGCGTGCTCGGCGGGGTGTTCGCCTGCACCTCGAAGGCGTTCGATACGCTGACGGTGCCGCCGTCGGGATTGGTCACGGTGAGCGAGCGCATACCCGGCGTCGCCGCGCCAGTGATCGTCACGGTGACCGTCAACTGCTTCTCCGTCCGCACCTTGACCACTGTGTTGGTGTCCGCGCCGAAACTCACGGTCGGGTCGGCGCTGTCATCGAAGCTCTGGCCCGTGATGATCACGTCATAGGAATGCCCCACGACCCCCTTGGTCGGCGTGATGTTGGCCACCATCGGCGTCTTCTTCTCCACGGTGAACCCAGCGCTGAGGGTGTGCGACGCGCCTCCCGAGCGATTGGTCAGCGTCACGTTGTAACTCGCCAGCGTGGCCGACTCGGGGAGTTGGAGCGTGGCTTTGATCGTCGTGTTGCTCTCTACCGAGTCGACGGTCAGGGGTAACCCGCCGATATCCAGGTCCACCTCGCCGACGGTATCGGGAAAGTCGGTGCCGGTGATCGTGAGGTGTAGGGTCTGTCCCGGCTGGCCGACGTTGGGCTCGACCGTGGTCACCGTCGGCACGCGGGCGACGAACAGGCTCTTCTTCTCGCCCACGGTTTTCAGAATGAAACCGGGATCGTTTGGATTGTTCTTCACCCGAACCCAGCGCTCACCGGGCTCGGCGTCGGTGGCCGCGACGACATTGAGCCTCAGGTGGGTCGGCTGAGCACCAATGTCCTGAATGCTCTTGGGCTTGACGGTGACCTTTGGATCGAGCTGTCCATCCGTGGTGAGGATCTCCACGCTGGTGTACTCGGCCTTCAGGTTGTGCCCGGTCAGGACGATCGTTCTCACCTTGCCGTCTCGGGGCAGGTAGACGAAGGCGTCGTCGATCGGATCGAGCAGCGGGGACTCGTAGGCGCCGAGGTCGTATTGGCCCAGCAGACGCGGGTTTCCGTCCGGATCGGTCCCCGGAAGGGTCGCATCGGCCGCGTCGACGATGTCGATGAACGGCGAATCCGGCTGGAGCCGCAGATCGCCCCCGAGCAGATCGCGAAACTTCGGATCGAGCCGCCAGGTGTTGCCAGGGCCCCAATACACGTTGAGCCACGAGTTCGAATCGCAATTGTCTTGAACTCGATCGTAAAATCCGCAGATCGAATGGTACGCGGCGTTCATCCTGACGGTTACTCCCCCTTCGAAATCAGCGTCGAAGCCTCTCGTCCAGCCCCAGAGCAGATTGCCAGAAAATGTAAGAGGAGACCCGATGCTGACGATACGGACGGCCGTCCCATTCGAGGGGGAATCGCTCAATCCCACCGCAGCGGCGATCGTGTTGTGTTCGATGGTCGCGTTGCTGATGATTTTGAATTCAATCGCACCGATCGCCTCGGCGTCCATCAGGATCACGTTGTTGCTGATGGTGACACCGCTCAGGCCGTCGACGGTGCTGCGGATGGCCCAGCCGTTGTTGTCCGTGGGGTTCTTGCGCCCGACCTCCTTGAAGGTGCAGCCGATGACCTCTTTGATCGCACCGGTTTGCCAGCCGAGGATGCCGGCGAACATCCCGCTGAACGTCGACCGCTGGACGTAGACCTCCGAGGCGGTGCCCACGCTAATCGCCTGCTCGGCGATATTGCTGAACTGCGAGTCGACGACCTTGATCGCGGCTGTGTTGGCCACCTCCAGCCCGGAATAGAGGTTGGCCATCGTCAGGCCTTTCCACGCGACCGGGTTGCCCTTTACGCCCACGTAGCTGACCGTGATGCCCCGTGGTCCGAGTGGCGCACCGATGTCGCCGTTGAACTCGGTGTACGCCACGTCCAGCGTCGGCGCGTTTGAGCTTCCGTCCTGGTCAGCCTCGATGAAGACCCCGGTGAAGCCGCTTTCGCCGACGAAGGTGACCCTGCTCGGGTTGGTTCCCTTGATCACCAGCTGACCGCCGTAGACCTCGATCGCCGGCCGATTCTGCAGTGTGGCGCCGACGGTGACCGTGACGCCAGCGTTGATCTGCAGAGAGCCGCCGTTCAGGATGCGAACACCGCAGTCGCCGGTTAGCGCCATATTGCTGTTCCAAATCACGGCGCTGGTGATCTCCGTCGGCGTACAGGCGGCGTGGGCTTGCAGATGGAAAACAAAAAGATACACGAGTGTAGCGGTGGCCGTGGGTAGGACGCGCATGATAGGAACCTCGATTCGCATTTGCTTGGGTTTCTATAACCTACCAAGCTTGCGAGCAGGTTTCAAGGCTGCACGGGGTGAAAGGGAGTAGAGCGCGTCAAAAGCCGCGCTGGTCCGCTGCGACAGTCGCTCCAGTGCCTCGGCTGTTTCATCAACGCTACGCTGTCGCTTGCGCCGATGGCCGCGCTCCTTTATGATCGTACGACGCAAAACAAACACGGGGGAAAACCATGCGACGACGATTGCACCAGATTCTGAGCATCTGCGTGTTGGTGAGCTGCCTGCCATTTTGCGCGATGGCGCAGCAGGGCAAGGAGCAACCGAAGGGAACGTTCACCTACGACGGATTGACCTATGAATTCTGGGGTGAGGGAAACACGTCTTGGTTGCGCGTCCAAGTCGACGCGACGACCCAGTATTTCTGGAGAATCGAGCGAGATGGTGGCGAGTGGGCGGTCAAGCTGACCGAAGAGACCATCCGTACCGGCTCGCGTACCCAGATTAACACCTGGGATGACGATGTCTCGCCCCGCCAATTCATCGTCACCGTTTTGGATCCCGTGCAGGGTAACTGGACGCTCACGATGTACCAATGGCCAAACGGGATCTGGTCAGCTCTGTTTCCCAACGGCGATCCGGGACCGCCCAAAGATGACAAAACGCAGAATCCCGCGCCTTGGTGGGAGGCTCCCGGCGAACGCCCAGAGCCGCCGATGGAAGCCTATCTGCATGCGATCATGCAATAGCACGCCAGGGCCCAGATCGGTGCATCGTTCCGGGATCGAGGTCCTCGCCCCTGAGGGTCTCGTGGAAGCAGCCACGGGCTGTGATGGCGGACCTTGGCCGAAGCGAGCCGTTCGGGCTTCGAGCATCGAAAAACGCCTGTGTCGCCGGCTGGCGTCGGGGCGGGTGGCCGCAGGGCTCAATTCTGCGGCGAGAAGATGATCACGGTCAGGAAATTTGGCAACATCCCGAACGTTTGAGGGGCGAACGTCGTCGACGGTTGATCGAAGTGGGCGATCTTGAACTCGCGTGGTTTCGAGACCTTCGGGTCGGGGTTGAGGATCGCGATCAGCCCGAGCGGGTTCGTCGGTTGGTATTCGGTGCCGAAGAGCTGGCAGCCGAGCGCGGTGCAGGGATAGGTCGATGCCAGCACGTCGCCCGTCGTCGTGACGATCCAGCCGGATTTGTCGTCGACGCCCGTTACCCGGGCCAGCGCCGCGCCCTCGAGTTGGCTCTGCTCGGACTTCGGAAACGCGTCGATCATCTTGGCCATCTCGTCGGCTTTGATCGTGTAGAGCACGACCCCGAGCACGTGCTCGGCCCGCTTGCGAAAGCCGTAGATCGGTTGAATGATCGGCGTGAAGCGGAAGTCCGCGTCCAGCACCTTGGCGTCGTAGCCGAATACCAGCTGCGGGTTGCTCGATGCCGCGTCCCAGCGGAAACCGCTCGCAACGAAGCGGCCGTTTTCGATCGTCACGGACTTGCTCAGCGTGCAGCTCGCCTGAAAGATGTCCCACTTCGCGCGGTCGGCCAACAGCGTCCCGCACGCGAGATCCTGACCCGAGAAGAGCTTCTCGATGTTGGCCACGAAGATGCGCTCGTTGCCGCTGCCGAGCTCGGTCAACAACTCGTCGCTGAAGAAGTCGCGGACCTCGCCGACGACGCAGTACGTTCCGTTGCTTTGTTGGCACTCCGGCGGAAGCTCGGCGACGACGTCGCCGCTCGAGCCGTCCGCTACGCTGGCGTCCTTGGCGTCGCTCGTGGACTTGCCCGGCGACGGCAGGCAGCCGACGACCATTGACAGATAGGCGACGACGAGTGCCAGTGTCGTGTTCGAGAGAGACTTCACGGATGACGTTCCTCCGCAGCGCAGTTGATTTTGGGGAACGCCTACCATTCTAGATTGCTCATCGGATGTCTGCAACACAATCGTCAGCGCCCCGTAGCGTGATCGTGAAGGCGCTGCTCACGCCGCCGCCGTGAGGGCTGGACCCGTCGCGCCGTTGTCGGGCACCACCGACACTTCGTTGGCGTTCGGAATGCCACGCAGCAGGCAGTGATCGTGACGATGGCGCGGGCGGCGCTGTTTCGCTATAATCGGTGGCACACCAAGGAGGAGCCATGAAATCGACCGTTGTGACCATCATCGCTGTCGCGCTCGTCGCCCTGTCGGGGCCGGCGATCGCCAAGATCGTCGGCAATCCCACGGGCAAGCAGTTGACCCTCGAGCTTCGCGACGGCCAGTACGCGTCGGTCGCGGCGCATTTCAATGCCAAGATGAAGAGCGCGCTCCCCGTCGCCAAGCTGAAAGCCGCGTGGGGCGGATTGCTGGCTAAATTCGGGAAATTCGAGAAAATCCTCGGCAACACGACGGTGCCCGAAGGGGACCTGATGGTCACGGTGGTGACCTGCAAGTTCGAGAAGGGCACCGTCTACGTTCGCTGGAGCATCGACACCGCGAGCCAGGTGGCCGGGCTGTTCTTCATTCCCGCGAAGAAATAGCGCGCCCGCCAATGGGCGACGAGCTTCCCGATCCTGGGCTATCCGGGGAGCAGCTCGCCCGAGCCGCCGAGCTCGGCCGGGAAGTCCCTGAGCTTGGGGAGTCCGTCGTTCATCGGCAGCACGGTCTCGGCATAGTTCACGTGCACGCCCGGCGTGAAGGGCAGATCGGGGATCGTCGCCGCGTAGACATCGATCAGGTCCCACTGTGGATGCCGCGTCAAGAGGTGTCCGCCGCAGACGGTGCACCACTGCCGGTAGCTCTTGTCGGTCTTGTGGTACTCGCCGATCAGCTCTCGCCCCTGGGTGATCGTGACGGCGTCGCTCTTCCACAGCGTGAACGCATTGACAGGACCCGCCGACCAGCTGCGGCACGCTTCGCAGTGGCAATAGCCGGCACCAACCGGGTCTCCTTGGACGGTGAGCTGCACGGCTCCGCAGAAACACTGACCCTTGTGGTTCTTCTCGCTCTCGCTCATCTCATCTCTCCTTGTCGAGTAGGGTTCGGCACGCCGATTCCAATCTGCCCCGCAAGTCGCCGCGCCGCTGGCGTAACACCGACCGGGATCGCCGTACCGGTATCAATATCAGCAGCTGCCCTCGTTCGTCAATCTCCGCTCAACGGCGCGTCGCCAGGGCAGGATCAAGGCGCGGCGCTTCCAGTCATCGACAGCACGAGGGGTATCTTCGATTGCTTCGCTCCTGTTTCCACAGTATCATCCTCCGTGCGTAGCGATCGTTGCTGATGACAGCACAGAGCCGTTCAGCGGTAGCACGCTGGATGCGCGCCGTTTTTTTTTCGTAACCGTTTCGGTCGTCGAGCGAACCATCGAGCGGAAGATCGAACGGTCTACAGCAACCAAAACTGTTTTTATTTCAAAGGAGAGCGAGATGAAAATGAAGACCGCGATGGCGATTGCCACTACCGCCGCTACCCTGTTTGCCAGTGGGCTCGTTGCGACCCCGACGGCGAACGCTGCGGCGAAGGTCAAGTGTTCTGGGATCAACGGCTGCAAGGGCAAATCGATGTGCAAGACCGCAAAGAGCGCCTGCAAAGGTCACAACGCCTGCAAAGGCCAAGGCTGGGTGCTCGTCTCGAAGGAAGAATGCACCAAGAAGGGTGGAAAAGTCGTAAAGTAAGCGCCGGATGCGCGGCCGGTCGGCTCTACGGCCGGCTGCGCAACGCCTGTCGCGGCGAGTGCCGAACGACGTCTCCTCGTCGCATTCGCGGCGGGGAGATCGGCGCCGCGCATCGGCGACGTCCGACTCGTGCGGGCAGAATGGGGGAGCCGTGGTAACGGGATTCGGACTCGGCCTGCGGACCGAGCACTATCAGACATTCGTCGACGAGCGACCCGACGTCGACTGGCTCGAGGTGATCTCGGAGAACTACATGGTGCCCGGGGGGAAGCCTCTGTACTACCTCGACCGCATCCGTCGAGATTACCCGATGGTGATGCACGGCGTGTCGCTCTCGATCGGCACGAGCGACCCCCTCGACGCCGACTACCTCGTCGCGCTCCGACGGCTCGCCGAGCGGATCGAGCCGGCCTGGATCTCCGATCATCTGTGCTGGACAGGGATGGCCCACACCAACCTCCACGACCTGCTGCCGCTGCCCTACACCGAAGAGTCGCTGCAGCACCTGACGAGCCGTGTGGCGCAGGTGCAGGACGTGCTGAGGCGTCGAATTCTCTTGGAGAACGTCTCGAGCTACGTCGCCTTCCACGCCGACGAGATGAGCGAGTGGGAGTTTCTCGTCGAGCTGACGCGCCGCGCCGACTGCGACCTGCTGCTCGACGTGAACAACATCTACGTCAGCAGCGTGAACCACGGATTCGATCCGCAACGTTTCGTCGACGCGATCCCCGCCGAGCGGGTGCGGCAGATCCACGTCGCCGGCCACGAAGATCATGGCGACTTCCTGATCGACACCCACGACCACGATGTCTGTGACGCCGTCTGGGATCTCTACCGCTACACCCTGCGTCGCATCGGCCCGAAGCCGACGATGATCGAGCGCGACGACCATATCCCGCCGCTCGCGGCGCTCTTGGACGAGCTGGCGGTCGCCCGCCGGATCGCCGCCGAATGCGCTCGGGAGGTGGACCGATGAGAGAGCTCGAACGGCAACAGTCGCGGTTTCAAGAGAGCGTGCTCTCGGGCGACTTTCCCGAGGAGTTGCTGCAGCGCCGCGGCGGGCGATGTGCGCGGCTCGAGATCTACCAGCACGCGTACCGCGCGCGCTTGATCGACGCGCTCGTCGACAACTATCCGGCGTTGCACCGCGCGCTGGGCGACGAGGCCTTCGAGGATCTGGCCGCCGCCTATATCGCGGCGAGGCCCTCGCGCTATCGCTCGATTCGCTGGTTCGGCGACGGGCTCGCCGATTTCGTCGCGGAGGAGCGCGAGCGACTGCCACACCCGGCGCTGCGCGACTTGATCCGCCTCGAGTGGGCGCTGCGCGGTGCCTTCGACGCGGCCGACGCCGCTGCGCTCACCGTCGAGTCGCTGGCGACGCTCGCTCCCGACCGTTGGCCCCAGGCGACCTTCGCCGTGCACCCCGCGTTCCAACTCCTGGAGATGGAGTGGGACGTCGCGCCGCTCTGGCACGCGTTGCAGGGCGACGACGACGCCGAGAGCGAGCCCCCGCTGGAACGCGCCCACCACCTCGCCGTCTGGCGCATCGAGTTGGAGCCCCACTGGCGCACCCTCGAGGAGGCCGAAGCCCCCTTGCTGGCTGCGCTCGTCGCTGGCGAGCCGTTCGCCGAGCTCTGCCTGCGGGCGGCCGACCAGGTCGGTGAGGCCGCGGCGCCGTCGCTCGCTGCCGGCCTGCTGCGTCGCTGGATCGACGAGCAGATGCTCGCCGCCGTCACCACCGATGGAACGTCGAATCCGCTCTGACCGGATGGCGGGCCGACCAGCTCACGCTGGTAGCTGCGAGAAGAGCGCCGACTCGCGGCAGATGAAGTCGGCGATGCGCGACCAGACGGCGACGAACTTCGCCTCGTCGAAGTGGGACCCCGAGGGCAACCAGTCGCTGAGCGGTCGCCCTCCGGCGTTGTAGAACTGACCGACGACGTCGAGGTGGTCGGCGAGCTGCGTGTCGAGAATCTCGCCGTGAATCTGGCTGAGGGTTGGGACGATTCCGTCGTTGGTCTCGCTCGTCGGCTCGAATGGCAGGCTCGCGACGAGCTGTCGCAGGTGCTGCTCGATCGGCCAGGGGTACGGGTAGTGCAGGTGCTCTCGCGCGGCGATCGCGTGCAACAGCGCGAAGACGCCGTACAGCACGGTGTGCTTGAGTGAGCGGTAGCGCGCCAGCTCGCTGAGGCTCGGTCGCGGCGCGGCGACTACGACGCTCGCATATCGCACGCCGGGTCGATCGATCACCGCTGCGTTGAAGAGGTTCATCCCCTCGGGGGTGAGCTGGATGATCGCTCCTTGGTCGGCCCCGACCTCTCGGATGTAGGACCAGATCGGATCGTTCGGATCG
>JAGQJP010000672.1 GCA_020430585.1 Myxococcales bacterium
CTCGAGGTCGAGTACCGGCTCTACCAGAGCGATCGCTTCTTTCTCCTCTCCTCGATGGAGGACTACGCTGCCGACCAGCTGATCGGCTACGCCCAGCGCTATCTTGCAGAGATCGACGAACGTCTGGGCCCTCTCTCGAGCCACGAGACGCGGCGCATCGTGCTGATCGCCTTCCACGACCTCGATCACTACTACCGCTACCTCGCGCATTTCTTCGACGACGAGGACTTCGGTTCGATGTTGGCGACCTATCTGGACGATGGGTATCCCCACATCGTCTCGCTCGACGAGAACCTCGCGCGGGTCCAGCCGGCGGTGCTCCACGAGCTCGTGAAGTCGCGCCTGCGAAATTTGCCGCTTCCCCGCTGGCTCCTCGAGTCCCTGGCGCGGCAGATCGAGTTCGACGTCTCCCACCACGGGCTCGAGCGGTTCGACGAGCACTTCGGCGCCGACGCCCACCCGCTCGACGGGGCGGTGATGATCGAGATCGCCGATTTCTTCGCCGAAGACCCCCAACGCGTCCAGGATTTCTGGGCTGGCCGTGGCTTCGACGACGCCGAGAGCCAGGGACATCACTTCTTCCTCGCCTCGAAAATCTGGGCCTCGATCCTCGCCGAGGCGACGCCTGCGTCGCGGGAAGCGTTCATCCGCGAGGCCTCGAGCGACGACGCTGGCTTCGTCGCCGCGCGCCTGCACCTCGATCTCGATCTCGGCGATCGAATGGCCCATTTTCTGGGGGACGGCGACTACTCCTTCTATCTCGAGCCCACAGGCGATAGTGGGGCATCGGCCGACACCGCGCAGGGCGACGACGCGGCGATCGAGCCAGACGAGGGCGAGCGCTAGCTCTCATGGATCCTCTTCCGTGATCGACCGGAGATCGCGATCGACAACTCCGCTTCCGCGCGCGAGCGTCAACTCCGAGCACGACCTCGCCTGGGTCTTCACGCGACTCGCGGATCGGTCACCTTGCGGACGACGTCTTCCGGCGATCGGCGGACAAAACCCGCCCAGGTCAGGCTCCAACGCCCGATTTTGTCCAAAACGCGGCCAAAACAGCGGCACGTGATCCAAGTGCCTCCCTTTTGTCCGGTTTTGCGCCTCGAAACGGACAAAATGTCACCGACGGACGCCATCTGACCCACTTTTGGCCAAGATCGACCCGATTTCCCCGAAAAGCCGGCCAAAATCGGGGCGCTTGGATCAGGTGCCCCGATTTTGTCCACGGATCTCCGGGTCAGCAGGGGTGAGCACAGCGGATCCTCGGTGGTCGGGGCGGCTCGCGTCGGCTCGCGTCGGCGTGGATTGGTCAGCGCTTCTTCTTGCCGAAGCGTGTCACGGCGAGGTGCACGAGGTCTGGGGCGTGGCGGCCGATGAAGGCGCCGAGCTTGCCATGGCCGGTGAAGACGAACTCGCGCTTTCGCAGCCAGATCGCGTCGGCGCAGACGCGCGCCGCCTTGTCAGCGGGCCAGATCAAGTTTTGCGGGCGCTTGTCCTTGAGCGCGGGGTCGAAGGAGCCCTCATTGTTCACGCTGGTGATCTCGCTCTCGACCATCCCCGGGTGAATCGTCGTGCAGCTCACGCCGCTTCCGTGGAGCTCCATCGCCAAGGTCTGCCCGACGGCGCGCAAGGCGTACTTCGAGGCGTTGTAGGCGCCGAGCTTCGGGGTGCAGATCATCGAGGCGACGCTGGCGACGAAGACCATCCGCCCCTTGGTCTTGCGCAGCTCGGGGAGGGCGAAGCGCGCGGTTTGAGCCGATCCGACGACGTTGGTGTCGAACTGGCGGCGCCAATCCTCGGCGCTCAGGCTCTCGATCGCCCCTGCGACCGAGAAGCCCGCGTTGGCGATCGTCACGTCGAGTCGGCCCCAGCTGTCGACGACGAGCTTCACCGCGGCGGCGAGGCTCTCCTCGGAGGTGACGTCGCACTCGACGCCGAGACCCCGCGCCCCGCGCCCCTCGATCTCGCGGGCGACTTCGTCGAGACGCAGCTGACGACGACCCGAGACGGCGACGTCGGCCCCTTGCTCGGCGAGCTCTAGTGCCAGGGCGCGCCCAATTCCGCTGCCGCCTCCCGTGATCCAGACGACGTGATTCGCAAATCGTTTCTTCATCGAAGGCTCCTTCTACGGATTGACGGCTCGACAATATCACAGTCGCCAGCCCGCGGCGAGTGGGTTACAATGCCGGGGGCGCGAACCGAGGAGGAAAGATGGGTACTCTCGATGGGAACGTAGCGCTGGTAACGGGCGCTGGCGGTGGCCTGGGACGCTCACACGCATTGGCCTTGGCGCGCGAGGGCGCCGCTGTCGTGGTCAACGATCTCGGCGGGACGCGCGACGGTACTGGCGCGGGTTCGGCGATGGCCGACCAGGTCGTAGCGGAGATCGTCGGCCTCGGTGGGCGCGCGGTCGCCGACTACGGATCGGTCAGCGACCCGCAGGGGGCGGCGGGGATGGTCACGCGGGCGGTCGAGGCCTTTGGGCGGCTCGACATCCTCGTCGCCAACGCGGGGATCTTGCGGGACAAGACGTTCGCCAAGATGAACGACGCGATGTGGGACGCGGTGATCGCCGTCCATCTTCAAGGAACCTATTACACCGTGCGCGAGGCGTACCGCCA
>JAGQJP010000073.1 GCA_020430585.1 Myxococcales bacterium
AGCGGTCGCGACGCGGGCCGCCCGAGCGGGGCTTGTCAATCGCCTCTTTGACGGTGACGCGACGGCCATCGATCTCTTTCTGATCCATCGCCTGCATCGCCTCCATCGCCGAGTTCGCATCGGAGAATGTGATGAAGCCGAAGCCACGAGACCGACCGGTATCGCGGTCGGTAATGACCTTCACCTCTTCGATGTTGTCGAACTGCGCGAACGCACGTTCGAGCGCTTCTTCACTTGTGTTCCAGCTCAGGTTACCTACGTACAATTTCTTCGACATCGGAATGCCTCTCCTTCTAGGCCGCTGCGCTTCACGTCGCAGCATCAAAAGAAACTCGACGGGCTGCCCCGGCAAAACGCCGGAGCTCGAACCCTATGGCCCGCCGCACATTAAAAAAGCGCTTTTTGTCGAAAAAATCAAGCAAAAGTTGCTCGTGATCTATATCAAGGACAGCAGGCGCACAACTGGGCTAGGATTGGGCCAGGTAGGAAAAACGCGACAGGAGCACTCAAGATGACCCACTCGAACCCGACAGCCGACGATCGCCCGCCCCAGGAGCAGATCGCCGACGATCACCGGCGTCTTCGTCGAATTCTCTCAACCCTGCGCAAATCGCGTCAGATCGACGAGTTCTCGCCACTCGTCGACGAGTTGCGCGCCCTGTTGCGCGACCATTTCGCCGCCGAAGAGGCGCCGACGGGGTTACCACAGCTGGTGCGACAATACGCCCCGAACCAACTCGGAAAGCTCGACGTCCTCTTCGACGAGCATCGAGCGATCCTCAGCGCCCTCGACTCCCTCGAAACCCAGATCGCGAGCTGCAAAGACGCACACGAACGCCTACTGAGCCAGACGCAGTCGCTGATCGAAACCCTCGAAAGCCACGAAGAGCAAGAGAACGAGCTGGTCTCGGACGCCTTGCTCGTCGATTTCGGCGGCGGGGACTGAGCCTTCCATTCGGGTGCGATTGTAGGCATCGGCGCGTCACGGGCCCGGTTGGTCGAGAGCAAACCGCGCGGCCGCGTCGTCTCAGCTCGAGCGACGCAACGAGTGTCGCCACCAACCCGCAGTGGCGACGAGGGAGCCGTCGGCGCCGATCAGCAGCAGATCGGCGGAGCGATGGCGACGGAGAATCGCCCGGCGCTCGCGCGAAGAGGCGACGAACACGGCCGTCGAGAGCGCGTCAGCGAGCATCACGGTGGGAGCGATCGTGGTGACGCTGCGCTGGCGATTGGCCGGTCGGCCGGTGTGGGGATCGATCAAATGATGCAGCCGCTCGTTGGCGTCGAAGAACACTTCGTAGCTGCCCGACGTCGCGACGGCACCATGGTCGAGACGGATCACGTCGGGATAGTTTCCGCGTTTGTTCGGGTCTTCGACGGCGATCGTCCAGGCGCGTCGGCGCGCGCGGCTGAAGACGCGAATGTCACCGCCCGCGTCGATCATGAAGTGGGCGACACGCTTGCGTTGCAGAAGCTCGGCGACACGGTCGACGATGTAGCCCTTGGCGATGCCATCGAGCGTCAGAATCGCCGAGTTACCCGCTAGGCGTACGACGGAGCGCTCGAGCCGCAGCGCCTTCGGGTCGATGCGCGCCACAGCGTCACGGAAGCCGCGGTCGTCGAAGAGCACGCCCTCGTCGCCGAGCCGATGGCGCTGCGCCGCGCTCTTGAGCCAGTCGATCACCGGCGCGACGGTCGGCTCGAAACAGCCGAGCGTCTGGCGCCCGATCGCGGCGCTGTGCCGAAGCACGTCGGCGAGCTCCGGTGGCGGCGTCTGCAGTGAGCGCTGGAGATTGAGCAGCGAGAGCGGCGAGTCGGGGTTGTGACGGCTCAACAGCGACTCGAGGCGCGCCACCTCGGCGAAGGCGGACTCCACGGCGTCGACGAGCCGCTCGTTCGCCGGATCGATCGCGGTGATCGTGACGAAGGTCCCCATTGCGACGCGGGTAACGCGCAGGCGCCCATCGGTGGAGCTGGGCAACGGCTTCGGCCCGGCATCGATCGAGCTCCGCGAGGGAGTTCGGCGCCCGAGCAAGCGGTCGGCGGCAACCGATGCGCCGAAACCGAGACCGAGGACGCCGCAGGCTTGCAGAAACGAGCGGCGGGATCGATCGGTGAAGAGGGCGGACAGACGTTCTTTCAGGCTCATCGCTCCGAATCCTTTTCAGTGGACGGCGATCGATCGTCGTCGGGGAAACGCCCGCAGTGGCAGTGGCTACATCGTGAGGTACACTCGGGCTCGCCCGTCGGTCCGGCGCTCTCGTCGACCTGTGTTGCACCGTAACGGTGCAGGGCGAGCCAGACCAGAGACAACAGCACACAAAGACCGACGCCGATGGCGAGTTGGGTCAACATCTCAGCCTCCCATTCCGGCGAAGCCCATGAAGGCCATCGAGAGGATTCCGGCGACCATCAACGCGATCCCCGTGCCCTTGATCACCTTCGGCACGTCGGCGAAGTCGAGCTCTTCGCGAATTCCCGACATCACACCGAGGGCGAGGGTGAAGCCGGTTCCAGCGCCAAGGGCGAAGACCAGCGATTGGAAGAAATTGTACTCGCGACTGGTCTGAAATAGGGCTAGTCCCAAGATCGCACAGTTCGTGGTGATCAGCGGCAAGAAGATCCCCAGAGCGCGGAAGAGCGCCGGGCTGAATTTCTTGACGAACATCTCGACCAGCTGCACCGCCGAGGCGATCACGACGATGTACGAGATCAAATGCAAATATGGCGCGCCGATCGCCTCGAGCGACC
>JAGQJP010000074.1 GCA_020430585.1 Myxococcales bacterium
CGCAGACTCACCAATCGCGTATGAGACCTCCCGAACTCCCGACTCGGTCAATTGGACGAGTCCGACCCTATTTTTAGCGGCGGACCGATACTCCACCGGTGCTTCGGGCGACACAGGCATCTCGCCCGACGCAATCTTAACGACGAAGATCAACCCGCCGACCTCAGCGGGCCCCTCCTCGAACAGTTCCTCAAGCATGCGAACGAGGCGCGCGCGCCGGTCCCGACTGTACGGACGAGCCGCGACCGCGCGATAGAGTTGATCCTTCAGGATTGACTCGCGCGCGCGCGCGACAGCAGACTCTTCAGCGCCAATGATGCTCTCGAGTATCGAGATCGTCTGATCCACCTGAATGACGGCTTTGCCTTCGATCCTCCCACCACTAGTCTTTACAGCGCCCTCTGGGTCATCGTGAGTCTTCACCTCGATCGCCTCCAAGATCGGACCCTTGGGCCCGATCCGCAGACCGAGTAGGTCACCTCGCCTGCTATCCGAAGCGACACCAAGGATCCAGCGCCGGCTCGTCGGTTCATCCAACGAGATCAAGAGCGCGTCGGTGTGCGATCGCAAGTACCACCGCGCCGCGATCAGGCTTCCGATCAAGCCCTTGGCGAAGCGGGGCTCGACCACAGATACCTTGATCTGAGCGCGGAGCAAGCCGAGGATCGCCTCACCGCTGAGATCGAACAGTTCCGCGAGGGTCTGCTTCACGCTCTCCTCATTGGCGGGTAGCCCGGCGCAACGCAGCGCGTCACGGACCAGGTATTCCACGCTCTCCTGCCGCGTGGTCACGGTTACGACGTCGCGCCCGGCGTCTTGCCGCCAGTCTAGGCGCTGAGCGCCGCGGACGTGGAAGGTCGGCTCAATCCCTTGATCGAGCACCGTCGCCCATACCGTTGCCCCCGCAAGGCGCTCCAACTCGAAGCGCATCCCGCTCGCGCCCGAGCGACAGCCGAGGATGTCTGTCTCGCGCAGATCGGTGCTCACACAGAAGAGCTTATGGTAGCAGCTGAAGAGCGGGATATCCCCCGAGAGCGTGACGTCGATGTCGTCGTCGAAGGCGTCGTATTTGTAGGTTCGAGACAACGCGAGCGGCGACAAGCGCGGCCGGGGAGCACTCAGCTGGATGACCTCCGCCTCGCCTGGGTCGAACACGGCGACCATGTGGACGGGTCGCCGTTCTAGCCGCTCTGTGATCTCGCCCAGCGAGGCGACGGACGGGTAGACCTGTAGCCCGCCGCCCGCGTCGACGATCTCACGCCCGATGTTGTTGAGCTTGTCGTCCTCTTCGTCGGTCGCCTCGGGGTTGGGTCGCGTGCGGTAGATCGTGACGTGCAGCGGCACGGGCAGCTCGTCATCGAGTGGGTTCTTCAACGACTGCAACCGCTCGAGCGCCCCTGCGACAGACGGTGGATCGATGAGCGCGACGCGGAGTCCGATCGCGGCATGGGGCATGAGCCGCATCAGACGGTCCGCGAGCTTAGCGAGCGCTTTGCTTCGGAACTTCCCGCCCTGCCGATGTCGCGGATCAGCGAACATGGGGAGCGCACCGTAGCTCCCAGAAGCTGTCAGCGTGAGGCTTCCAGGCACCGAGACGTCATCGACCGCAAAGCGGCTGAGAACGACGTGCGGGGTCGCCGTGTGCGGATCGGCGATGACCTCCTCAAGCTCGTCTCGACCGATGCCGCGAAGTTCGTCGATGTGTTCGCGGAAGACCTCCTCGAGCGCATGCACCCGCCACAGGTGGAAAGGGTGCGTCGGCGCGGCGACCGCAAACCATTCCTCCCCAGCGCAGACAAACACGACGTCGAGGCTCAGCATCCGCGCGATGAGCCGACGCGAAGGCTCGAGAGAGCCCTGCTCGTGC
>JAGQJP010000673.1 GCA_020430585.1 Myxococcales bacterium
GGCGCCCGTCTGGCCGCTGGGAATCTTCGGATCGCAGAGCTCGCCCTCGTCGAGGATGCCGTTCCCGCAGGTCGTCTTGCAGTCGCTGTCGGTCTCGGGCGTCGCACCAGAGGGACAGCAGCCGTCGCCCGATTTCGCCTCGGTGATCTCGACGTGCAGGCACTTCGAGCTGCAGAGCGAGCCGATCGGCACGTCGACGGTGCAGGGGTTCTGGTCGTCGCAGGTCGTCGGGCAGCGTCCCGGACCGTCGCTGATCTTCAGATCGCAGGTCTCGCCAGGATCGAGCTCGCCGTTACCGCAGAGGTTCAGATCGGCACAGTCGGGGTCCGAATCCTTCGTCGCCCCCGTCGGACAGCAGCCGTCGGCGAGGCCGATCTCGCTCACCACCGAGACGTCGCAGCGCGTCTGGCATCCGCTCCCCTTCAACGACACCTGGCTGCAGGGGTCGCCGCTCGGGCAGCTCGTGGGGCAGACGCCCTTCCCTTCGCTGATCGCCGGATCGCAGTGCTCGCCGGGATCGAGGACGCCGTTGCCACAGAGCGCCGGGTCCGAGCCGTCGATGTCGCTCGTCGCCATGTCCTCTGTTCCGCTCGTATCCATCGCGCCGATCGTGTCGCTCCCGCCCTTGGAGTCGCTCTGCAGCTTCGTGTCCAGCACCGTCGTGGCGTCCTTTCCGCCTGCCACGTCGTCGGTGGCGCTCTTCGTCGACGAGCCGCAGGCGATCGCCATCTGGGCGGCGACGAGCAGCGTGAGAAGACGTCTGGTTCGCATCGTTTCCCCCGAGGTTCTCAGCTGGCGATCTTGTCGGCGAGCGCCGCGACCTGTGGGATCATCTCTTCGATCCGTTGGCGCTGGAGCTCGGTGTCGAGATCGCCGGGCTGTTCGAAGAAGAGGCCGCGCGGCGTGTAGCTGATCCCGCCCATGCAGTTCGACTTGCAGAGCGCGCTTCGCACGGGCTGGGAGAGGAGCTTGAGCGCGAACGCCTCGCTATTGGTCTTGACGATGAACTGGTTGTCGAAGTCGGCGTCGCCCGTCTGGAATTGCTTGAGCTTGATCGACGCGTCGATGTCGAACTTGAAGCCCATCAGCTTGAGCACTTTGGGATAGATCAAGAGCACCCGCTCGCCCGGATTCTTGCACTCGACCTTGACGAAGGCGTGGGGCCGCGTGTTCTCGCCCTGGTTGCGGCGAACGCGCTCGATCTCGACGGCGCGGCCCCTGAAGGTTCCGCGAATGAAGGGGTCGGAGAAGATCGTTCGACGACGGGTCTCCAGCTCGAGACCGAGATTCCGTGCCAGCACGCGATAGTGTCCAACCAACCGCTGATTCGCCATCAGCATGACGACGAGGACGGCGATGGGAATCAAGGCCACGATCGAAATGATGATGATCACGCTCACGAATACCGTTCCGCCCCTGAATTTGCTGTCTGAGTGTAACAAGATCCGAACGATACCGAAAGGGCCGGAATCGAAGAGCGGCCGATTTTAGGCGCAGACGCCGGGCCTGCGGCTCAGTTGGCGTCGACGGTCCGAGGAAACAGGCGCAGGAGTAGCCAGCGCCACGCCCCGCTGGCGACCAACAACGCCGCAATCGCGCCGCCAGCGAAGGCGCCGATCGTGACGTCGAGTGGGCCGTGGACGCCTAGGGCAACGCGCGATGCGCCGACGAGGCCGGCCCAGACGAACCCGATCGCCGCGATCGACGGTCGGACGCCGAAAATCGAGCCCAAAGCGGCGAGGAGGCCCGCGAGGAGAAAGGCGTTCAGCGCGTGCCCCGAGGGGAACGAGCGCCCGACCTCGGCGTTCCAGTGCCTCAGCACGATCGGCTCGATGTCGGCGACGGTCGCGCGGCGCACGACGAGCCGATGGGCGATCAGGCGACGACGGTCGGCGCGGGAGCGGTGATAGAAATCGGCGAGACGCCCGTCGATCACGCCCCGCCGCTTGAGCAACAGATGGCTCGGTCGCGGGACATCGAGGTTGCGCTTGACGACTCGTTCGTTGAGCGTCGCGACGCCGACGAGAATGCCGCCGAGCAACAGGATCAACGTGGCGCTGGCGGCGATCCGTCGCCCGAAGGGGCCCGCTGTGCGCCAGACGAGCCAGGCGCCCGTCACCAGCACGATCACCGTCGAGCCGAGGTAGCCGCCCGATTCGGTCAGCGCGTACCAGAGCCAGACGCTCTCGCTTCCGCGGGTGATCGCGCTCGCAGCGAGGGGCGTCGCGAAGACCGTGAGCGCCAGCGCGCCCCAGACGAGGGCGCCGACGACGAGGAGGAGGCGCAAGGCGCTCGTTTTTCCCCGCCGAGCCGCCCGACCCGAGGTCGACGGCAGCTGGTCGTCACCAGCGCTGGGTCGAGGGGGGCGCGCAGCTCACCTCTTGCCGTTTCGTTCGTGAGGTTTGCGTTTTCCACCGATGTGGATCGTGCGGGTCGGTCGAGCCCAGGCGATCACGTCGCCCTGAAGCTCGCGCAGGCGCACCTGCGTGCGCTGTAGGTCGGAGCGGAGCTTGGCCAAGCTACGCTCGATCTGGTTGAACCGTTCGAGGCGTTGAATCCGTGCCTCCTCGGGCGAGATCGTCCGCTTCGGCGTCTCGGCGAACGCTGGCGCACCTATCAAGCCCATCCACAAACTCATGATCGCGATCGTCGTTCTCACCGCCGACTCCTCTTGTTCTGTGCGACGATGAGACCCCGCTTCTCTCGCGCTCTCCATTCCCTGTCCATTTAGTTCCGTCGACGAGCGGGAGGATTAAAAAAATCGCCAGCGCACCGTTCAAAGGGGCTTGAAACCCGCGACCCCTTTTGATACGGTGCCCGGGCGCACACCGCGCCAGGCCTGAGCATCGTACCATGAGGTGAAGAGATGACACGCGTTTCCCGTATTGCCCTTCGCGTCGCGCTGTCGATCGCGATCATCGCCGTTGCAACGAGCAGCGTCAGCGCCGAGCCGACCTCGCGACCAACGCAACGCCCGACGACGAAGACCCCTTGGGCGCCGCGAACGGACTGCACCGGAATCTATGGGCTGCCCGTCAAGACGCGGCTGCGTACCGTCGAGCTCGCCGAGCTGATGAGAGACCCCGCTAGCTTCGCCGCCGACCGCCTCGAGATTCGCGGCGTCGTGCAGGACGTCTGTCGCAAGAAGGGCTGTTGGCTACTGCTCAAGAGCGGCAAACACGTCATGCGCGTGCGCTTCGTCCGCTACTCCTTCTTCGTGCCGACCAACAGCAAGGGCTACGGCGTCACCGTTTACGGCCGCGCGAAGGTGACGATGATCCCTGAGCGCCTGGCGCGACACTACGCCGAAGAGAGCGGAGATCCACAGAAGGCCAAGACGATCAAGGGACCGCAAAAGACCGTCGTCTTCACCGCCGACTGGGTCTCGCTCTACAAGCTCCCGAAGCGCTGAGGGGCAGTCCGAAACGCGTCCTTGACCGAACGCGCGGGCGCGACCCACTGTCGCCTGAGAATCGCGTCGGGGACGTCGATCGTGAACTCGATCGCCGGATAATCTGGAATCTCGTGCTCGCCCCGCACCGCGATCATCTGCCCGCCGCGACCCGTCGCCAACATTTCCAGCGCCGCCGCCAGGTTCCTCGCGCTGTCGACGCTCGAGCGCCGCAGATGCCGGAAGGGATCCCGCCAGACGACGTTCTTCAGTCGGCCGAAGACGAGGGTCGGGGTCTCGCTGTGCACCACCACGCCGCGGCGGCCGGTCTGGGCCAGACGCGCCACGTTCTGCGGCCGATCGTCGACGAGGATCGCCGCGTCGTCGAAGGCGCTCTGCTTGTGACCAAAGGCCAACTCGGGAACCTTGAGGCTCGAGTCGTGGGGCTTGTGCGCCAGATGCCGCTCGATCAGCGAGGCCACCGCAGGCGAGAGATCGCGCAGCGCCGAGCCGCGGTCGCGAAAATCGACGAGGGGCAAGACCGCCGCCGCGTAGTCCGGTCGCGAGAACAGGCGCGGGTGTCCGAAGAAGCTCTCGGGCCCCTCCGAGGTCGAGGCTGGCGGGCCGAGGAGCTGGTCGAGCCCGGGGACGAAGGTCGAGATCTTCCAGATTCTCCAGGGATAGCCGTTGGTCCAGATCCGCAGATGGGGATCGAGCCCGAGCTCGAGCGAGGCGTGATGCATCCCCCAGATCAGCTCGAAGATCCCCGCCTTGCTGCGAATGTATTCTCGATGACCGAGATCCCGCCGCAGAAGAAAGCGAGGGATGTGACGGATCACGTGGTCGAAGCTCATCACCCAGTCCCAGAGCACCTCGTCGGCGTCGAACATCAGCTGGGCCAGGCGTAGACCGGACTGCTGCACGAGAGCCCAACCCCTGCGATAGAGCTCGGCGCCGTAGGCCGAGGGGGGCAGTGGAAGATCTCGATATCGCAACGACGGATCCATCGGTTCAGCTCGCTCCCAACCGCTCAGCGCGCCAGATCGCCGAGCATCGTGCGGGCGATGATCAGCCGTTGGATCTCCGAGGAGCCCTCGACGATGCGCAGCATGCGCAGGTAGCGGTAGTAGCGCTCGGTCGGGCAGTCCCGCATCCAGCCCATCCCGCCGTGGATCTGGAGCACCCGATCGCAGACGCGATTAACCATCTCGGTGGCGTAGAGCTTGCACATCGAGAGCTCGGCCATCGCGTTCTTGCCCTCGTCGATGAGCCAGGCGCAGTGGTAGCACATCTGGCGTGCGGCGTAGAGCTCGGTCGCCGAGTCGGCGAGCATCCACTGAATCGATTGGCGCGAGCCGATCGGTTCGCCGAAGGTCTTGCGCTCTTTCGCGTATTCGCTGCCGAGGCGCAGCAAGTAGTCGGCGATCCCGAGACAATTGGCGGCGATCTGCAGGCGGCCCGTGCCGAGGAAGCTCATCGCCGTGACGAAGGCCCAGCCCTCTTTTCCGACGAGGTTCTCCGCCGGGACGCGGGCGTCCTCGAAGACGATCTCGACCTGGTCTTCGTGCCCCCACATCCCCTGGTGCGCCCGCCCGAGGCGATACATCCCCGGCTCGACGATGAACGCCGAGATCCCACCCTTGGCGCGCTTGCTCGAATCGGTCACGGCGAATACGACGCCCCAATCGGCGTGCTTCCCGTTGGTGATGAAGTGTTTGGTACCGTTGAGCAGGTAGACGTCGCCGTCGCGCTGAGCGCGGGTGGCGATGCTCTGGGCGTCCGATCCAGCGCCGGGCTCGGTGAGCATGAAGCAGGCCGAGTGCTCGGCGCGCA
>JAGQJP010000075.1 GCA_020430585.1 Myxococcales bacterium
ATCGTCGACGCGGTAGTTGATCATGAAGCGCGCGTCGCTCGGGCGAAACCAGTCGCTATCGTCGGCGGCGACATGCCAGACGGTGAGGCCGCCGTCGGAGGCGGTGTCCTCCGACCAGTTGAAGATCGCGCCCCCGAAGTCGGCGAGATCGAAGCCGAGGTGGCGTCGGTACCACTCGGCCAGCGCTTTGGCGTCCGAGCTGGATTTGAAGAAGACGCCGCCAATTCCCGTAACTCGTGCCATCGTGCTCTCCGCTGCGCGTCCGCTTCAGCCGCTGGTCGGCCGTCGCGGAGCGCGCTCCGCCTCAGGTGATGGGAATCCGGCCCGCGTTCGCCTCGAGCCAGCTCGCGAAGGATTGGAGCCCCGGGTTGAGCGAGCGTGAGCGCTCGACGTCGCGCACGGCGCAGTACGACTCGTTGAAGTCGCGCTTGAACTGGAACATGTTGCCCAGGTCCTCGGCGCCGGGAAAGCCGAAGCCGCGGTAGACCTCTGCGGGTACGTCGTTGTAGCGCACGCGGAAGCCGAGGGCCTTCTCGAGCGCCGCTGCCATCTCGGTGCCGCTCAAATGCTCGCCTGCGATCCCGACGCTCTGGCCGATCAACGACTCGCCGCGCTGGAAGATACCGAACGCGCAAGGGCCGATATCGCCCGCCGCGATTCCCGGAAGCTTCGCCGCGCCCATCGGCATCGTGATCCCGTAGACGCCGTCAGGTCCTTTCTGCGGGCCCATCCCGAAGTGGATCAGGTTGTCCCAATAGAACGAGGTCAAGAGGAAGGTCGTCGGCACGCCGAGCGACGCGAAGGCTTGGTTGGCCGCGGCCTTCGAGTCGAAGTGCGGCACCTTGTAGTGCCCCATCAGCGTCGGCATCCGCTCGTCGGCGAGGGGCACGAAGTCGCGCGTGTCCTCGAACGTCGACCAGACCACGTGAGCGACGCCCGCATTTTTGGCCGCTCGCGCCAGATTCTGGCCCTGGGCCGTCTCTTTCTCGGGGCTGAAGTGCTCCCAGAAGTTGGTCACGCAGAAGGCCCCAGCGGCGCCCGCGAACGCGCGTTCGAGGCTCTCGGGATCGTCGAGATCGGCGGCGACCACTTCGACGCCCGCGGCGGCCAGCGCTTTGGCTCTATCGGATCCCGGGTTGCGGGTAATCGCCCGCGCCGCGAATGACCCGCTCGTATCGGCGAGGATCGCCCGCACCACGCCACCGCCCTGGGCGCCGGTCGCCCCCGTGACGGCAATCACTTTCGTATCGCTCATCAGAGTTCTCCTGTCGTTTGGTGTAGAATCGTGTCGAGCCTCAAACTCTATCAACGGCGCTCGAACCCGTCAATCGCACGTGGCGGCGGAAATTGATCGGCTGACGCCGGCGCCCACGATCGGGTATACTCGGCGCGAATCGAACGAAGGGGTGACCACGAGATGCTGTCGTTCTACCTGCTGTTGGCCGTCGGGGCCGGGGCCTCGGGCTTGATCATGACCGTGCTGACGATGTTCTATCGATCGCCTGCGGGCGACTCGCGCAAGCTCCGTCCGCCGAGACCGCGCCCCGCTGGCGTTGCGCGCTGGGGCGCGAACGTCGCGCTGAACTCCGCCGTCTCGCTTGGGACGGTCTGCGGGTTGACCTACTGGGTCTATCCGCTCTTCTACACCTGGGGCGCCGCCTCGATCGGTCGAATCATCCTCGAAGGCGTCGCGATTCTGCTGATCTACGACCTGCTCTACTATTTGCTTCATCGCTACGCCTTCCACGAGTGGAAGCTCGGTCGTCGCGTCCATGCCGTGCACCACGTGGTCAAGACTCCCTCGGCGGCGGACAGTCTCTATCTCCACCCGCTCGAGATGTTTCTCGGCGTGGCCCTGCTCTGGGTCTCGACCGGGCTCTGGGTGCTGATCGTCGGACCCGTCAACGTCTACGCCTTCGCCTGGATGTTCTTCGTCTATTCGATCCTCAACGTGGTGATCCACTCGGGCCTCGAGTTGCCCGCCTTCCCCTTTGCGCCGATCAATTACCTCGCCGAGCGCCACCAGCGGCACCATCTGAGCATGACCGCGGGAAATTTCGCCTCGGTCAGCCCGATCTTCGATTGGCTCTTTCGCACCGAGGTCCGTTCGCGCGATTGAGCGCGCCGTCGACGAGAGCGGGAGGTCTCGCGAGTCGCCCGACCGGCGCGACCGCGGAATCGATCGCACGCCTCTTGGTCGCCGCTATCCTGACGCGAGCTGCGCTACTCGATCACCGCCGAGAGCTGTGAGAAGGGCAGCACCGCGCCCCAGTAGCCGAGGATCACGCCAAGCGTGCCGAGTACCGCGACGGCGCCCAGAAGTCCGAGGCGCTTCGTTCGCGACTCGACCCAGACGTTGACCCCAATCACCGCGCCGAGGACTAGGCCGGGCGCGAGAACGTAGTAGAACGGATCCGTGACGATACGCGTCAAGGTGGGCAACTCGCGCCCATACTGGGCAAGGGTCACGCGTAGGTTCGAGAAGCGCAGCGCGAAAAAGCAGAGGACGAGCCCCGTGGCCACGCAAAAGCCCGAAAGGCAACCGATGGCAAGCGGTAGCCGCGACGGGTCCACGCTCGTTTCTGGGTCCCGAATCATCGCCTCATCATAGCCCTCGATCGAGTCTTCGTCCAGCGCGACCCGCTCGTCGCTCGGGGCGTGCTCCGCGGAGCGCCGTTTTCGCTCGGGCGTCGGGGCGGTCGACGGCATTGCCGAGCGGCGATCCGCGATCGGTCCATGGCGTGCTCGAGGGCGGCGTGGACCAAGCAATCGCGGTGGCGATGAGTGAAGCCGACCAGCATTCCCATGCGCTGCTTGTAGGGGGGGCGCGAGTGGTCGTCAACTGGCCCACGGGCTCGGCGCCCGGTGTTGACAGCGCCTTCTACTTCGGCGACGATCGTCGAACCCAAGGAGTGACGAGATGCACGACAGGCGGCCGGCCTTCGATCCGAGGCTGCTCGGCAGCGAGCGCGGATTTTTCGAGATTTGGTTCGCGGCGATCGTGCACCAACGGGCGCAGAAAGCGCTCTGGGTACGCTACACAGCCTTTCGCCCGCGGGCGTCGGCGAGCGCGTATCCGCCGATGGCGCTGCTTTGGGGCGCCTACTTCGATCAGGGCAGGCCTGGCGATTTCAGGAGGCGGATTCGGAGCTGGCCGCTCACCGAGCTGCGCTTCGCGGCGCCCGCCCTGAGCCTCCC
>JAGQJP010000674.1 GCA_020430585.1 Myxococcales bacterium
CGCGACAAGCAGGGTCGAGCCTGTCGAATCGCTGGCTCCCAGGCCGACATCCACGACGAGCGGATCGCCATCGAGCAGATGCGCCACTACTCGCTGCACGACCGACTGACGGGACTACCAAACCGCGCACTCTTCGTGGATCATCTGAACATGGCGCTCAGTCGGTGGCGACGGGAGCCGCGGTCGATGTTTGCCGTGGTGCTGCTCGATCTCGACCGGTTCAAGACCATCAACGACAGCTTGGGACACGACCTCGGCGACGAACTGCTCGTGGAAGCCGCTGATCGGTTGCGTGGTGCCGTACGCGAGATCGACACGATCGCCAGACTCGGGGGCGACGAGTTCGCGCTGCTGCTCGAAAGCCTGGAATCACACGAGCAAGCGCTCGCAACGATCGACCGAATCAATGCGAGCCTGGCCCAACCCTTCGTCCTCGGAGGCCGAACGGTCTACAGCAGCTGCTCGGTGGGGATCTGCCTCTCCTCCCGCGGCTACGTTCGGGGCGATGAGCTGATGCGCGATGCCGACATCGCCCTCTACCGCGCCAAAGCGACCAAAGCCTCGGTGGTGCTCTTCGCTCGCCCGATGCACGAGCACGCCATCGCGCGTCTCGAGATCGAGACCGAGATGCGCCTGGCGATGGACGAACGCAGCTTCGCGCTGGCGTATCAACCGATCGTCGACGTATCGAGCGAGCGAATCGTCGGCTTCGAGGTGCTCGCCCGCTGGAACCATGCCACGTTGGGGGCGATTTCCCCCTCGAAGTTCATTCCGATCGCCGAGGAGACGGGACTGATCCACGAGCTCGGCGAGTGGGTCCTCCGCCGCGCCTGCGAACAGCGGGTCTACTGGGCCTCGCAGGGTGTCGATCCCGAGCTCTACGTCTCGGTCAACATCTCGTCGCGACAGCTCCTCGGATCGCGCTTCGTCGAGACCGTCCAGGGCGTCCTCGACCAGAGTGGCGTCGATCCGCAGAGCGTCCGTCTCGAGCTCACCGAGAGCGCGCTGATCGAGAGCTCGACCCGAGCGCTACACGTCCTGACCCAGCTGCGGGCGCTCGGGCTCTGCCTCTGCCTCGACGACTTCGGCACGGGATACTCGTCGCTCTCGTACCTCCACCGCTACCCGATCGACGTGCTCAAGATCGACCGCTCGTTCGTGTCGCAACTCGAGACCGCGGGCAACTCGGTGCTCGTCGACACGATCTTGAGCCTCGGACGCCATCTCGAGAAGACCGTCGTCGCCGAGGGCGTGGAGACGAAGGCGCAGCTCGCCTCTCTGCGCGAGCTCGCCTGCGGTTTTGCTCAGGGCTTCTACTTCTCACATCCCCTGGACGCCGACGCCGCGGACCGGGCCCTCGCGCTGGCGCTGCCACCAGCTCGTATGTCCGCGCGCAAGTAGGAATGGCTGCGCGTCATGAGCGAGCCCGAGCTGCAAAACTGCGTCCTCAATTTCGCCTACGGTGCGAACATGAGCCCTCGTTCGCTGGCGCGGCGACGGATCGTTCCGCGGGCGTCGAGTCACGCGCGGTTGGAGGGGCACGAGCTGGTCTTCAACGCGCCGGGACTCCCTCCGTTCGAACCCGCCTTCGCCAACGTCAGACCGAAGCCGGGCGCGACGGTATACGGCGTGCTGCATTGGCTCGATCCGGCGGATCAGGTGCGACTCGACCGCCTCGAAGGAGCGGGCTGGCTCTACAAGCGCGTGGGCTGTGACGTCTTTGGCCCGGGAGACGAGCCCTATCACGCCTTCCTCTACCGCTCCTGGCCACGCTTTCCAGCGTTTCGACCGTCCAGGCGCTACCTCGAGCTGCTCGTCGACGGGGCTCAGCACTTCGGGCTACCCGACGCGTGGTGCCAGATGCTCCGCTCGACGCCCGCCGTGGACTGGCCGAGGATGGCGAGGTTCTTCGACCGTCTCGATCGCTTTCGCGGCCGCCGCTCAGGCTAGATTGTATCGCCCGGGAGCGATCACGCCATCGGGGTCGAAGACCTCTTTGAGCTTGCGGACGAGCTGCCAGTGCGGGTCGCCGACGTCGACCAAGCGCCGCATGTGCTGGATTCCCACGCGGTAGGGGATCAACCCTTCGCTCATACAGCGCTCGAACAACCGGTCGATCGCCGCGTGCGCGCGCTCGGACTCTTCGACGTCGCGACGGTCGAAGGCAATGTTGATCACGCACTCGAGAGACTGGCGGTTGACCATGTTGAAGGTGACGTAGGGCACGAACCCGCCGTGGGTGAGCGTCTCGTCGATCATCGCGATCAATTCGCGAACCGCCACGCCCTCCATCGGGATGATCGGCAGACAGTAGAGAATTCCCGCGCTGCCGAGATCGGGGTTTCGTCCGTTGCTGAGCTGGCCGACCGACCATTCGACGCTCGGCATCGTCGCTTCGGTGGGCATACCGTAGGTCAAGCCGAAGACGGGCTTGAGCGCCGAGAGGTAGACGTGTTTGCGCCGCAGCGCTGGAACGAAG
>JAGQJP010000675.1 GCA_020430585.1 Myxococcales bacterium
ATCGTCGCCAAACGCCTCGTCGAGCTGTTCTATCGCCAGTTCCTGATCGATAGCCTGTTTCACGCCGATCCCCATCCGGGAAACTTCCTCGTCCAGTCCGGCCCGACGATCGTCTTCCTCGACTTCGGCGCCGTCGAGCCTGTGCGGCCCCAGCTGAAGAAGGGGATGATCCGCTTCCTCCAAGGCCTGATGTCGAAGAACGACGACCTCGCCTTCGATGGCATCCAAGAGATGGGTTTCGTCCACCCGGAGGGCAACCGCGAGCTGCTCGAGAAGACGGTGCGCCACTACTTCAACAAGTTGGTGAACCTGAAGATCGAGGACTACGGCAACATTCGTGTCGACGAGGTGATCGACAAGCAGGATTATCGGATGGTCCGCGACAACCTGCGCGAGCTGTCGGCGTCGATCATCTATCCCGAGGGGTACTTCTTCATCGAGCGCACCCTGGTGATCCTCTTCGGCTTGATCGCGGCGCTCGATCCGAAGGTCAATGCCCTCGAGCTCGGCTTCCCCTATGCGATGAAGATGATCCTCGGCCAGATCGAAGAGGATTTCTCGGCGCGCCAGGCCGCTTCGACACCCGCCGCACCGAGCACCGCCGTCGCCGCCTCCGCTACGAGCGGAACATCTCGCGGCTGAGCCCGAATTTCGCCATCTTCTTGTAGACCCCCATCCGCGAGAGCCCCAGCTGTTTGGCGGTCTTGGTCACGCTTCCCCGCGTCTCGCGCAGCGTCTTGACCAGCATGTCGCGCTCGAGGGTTTGCACCGTCTGCTTCAGATCGCCGTCGGGTGCGGAGGCGCTCACGCGCGTGCGGCCCTTGGTCTCACGCAGCAGCGTCGGGCTTAGATCGGCGAGGGCGATCGTCTCGCCAGAGAGCGCCACGGCGCGGCTCACTTCGTTCTCGAGCTCGCGGACGTTGCCCGGCCAGTCGTGGATCGTCAGGGCGCGCAACGCGTCGCGGGCGATCGCCTTGCTCCGCGCACCGCACTCGCGCTTCATGAAGGTTTCGACCAACAGCGGGATATCCTCGCGCCGCTCGCGCAGCGCGGGGAGGTCGATCTGCACCACGTTGAGCCGAAAGAAGAGGTCTTGGCGGAAGGTGCCGTCGTTGACGAGCTGCAGCAAGTTCTTGTTCGAGGCGCTGATGATTCGCGCGTTCGTCGACAGCTCACGGGTGCCGCCGACCTGGCGGAAGCGCTTGTCCTGCAGCACTCGCAGCAGCTTGACCTGCATGTTCAGTGGCATGTCGCCGATCTCGTCGAGAAAGAGCGTGCCGTTGTTCGCCAGTGAGAAGAGACCTTGCTTGTCGTAATAGGCGCCCGTGAAGGAGCCCTTGACGTGGCCGAACAGCTCGCTCTCGAGCAGGTTCTCGGGGATCGAGCCGCAGTTGACCGAGATGAACTTGTCCAGGGGACGATTGCCGGCGAAGTGGATCGCCTTGGCGACGAGCTCCTTGCCCGTGCCGCTCTCGCCGTAGATGTAGACCGGAATGTCGAGCTCGGCGACCCGCGTGACGATCCGGAAGACTTCCTGCATCTTGGCGTTTTTACTGATGATGTTGTGAAACGAATGGGCCTCGCGGATCGTCTGGGCGTGGCTCGAGAGGATCGTCGTGATCTCGTCGAGTCGCTGGCTCTTGAGCTCGACGGTCTCGGCGAGCTTCTTGTTCAGCTCTTCGACCTGGCGCATCGCCTCTTCGAGTTGCTTCTGTTTGGTGAGGTTCGCCTCCATCAGCTCGGCGTTGTGGATCGCGATCCCCGCTTGATCGCCGAAGGCCGAGAGCACCATCAGGTCGCGATCGTTGAAGGCGCGATACTGGAAGCGGTTGTCGATGTAAATCGCCCCCTTGACGTCGCTCTTGATCCGCAACGGAAAGCAGAGGATCGAGCGCAGCCGCAGCTCGTGCACCGACGAGAAGTCCTCGAGGCGCGCGTCGGATTGGGCGTCGACCGAGAGCAGCGGCTCGCCCGACTCGAGGACCTTCTCGGCGATCGAGCGGCTGATCTTGAATTGCTGGCGCTTGATCGTCTCTTGATCGATGTTACGGGCGACGGGTACGCGGATCTTCCCGTTGTCCCGCACGATCAGGAAGCCGCGCTCGGCCCCCGTCAGGTCGATCACCGTGTCGAGGATCAGCTCGAGCAGCTTCTCGCTGTTTCGCTCGATGTTGAGGCGGCTGTTGATCTCCATGAAGCGCTTGAACTGTCGATAGTTGAGGAACGCTCCCTCGATCTCTTCCTCGCCGTGAAAGCTCTGGGTTCGCGGGGTGGCGCGCTCGAGCCGCTCCCAGGCGTCGTGGCGCAGCAGCGGCTTGAAGAAATGGACGCGAAACTCTTCGGGAACGCGATCGCGAAGCTCGACCAAGGCGGCTCGCGCCGCCTTGTACGCCTCGGTAGCCGCCAGACCGCCGCTCGATGCCTCGCGACAGCGGCCGCTGAGGTAGTGAACGAACCAGAGATGCTCGAGGCGCCCGAGGCGCTGGGCGATCGGCAACAGCTCGTCGAGCTGGGAGGCCGACTCGTCGTATCGGCGCATCTCGGCCAGGGCGTGGGCCTGCAGGGCGCCGCCGATCAGCACCAACGGCTCGATGCCCTCGCGCTCTTCGCCCTCGAGGCCGCGCAGAGCCTCGACCGCCGCGCCGTAGTTCGCCTCGGTCAGGGCGGCCTTCGCCTGGGCCAACATGCGATCGATGCGAATGTAGCGGTCACTCGACGCTTCGGTCTGTTGCAGCAGGCGGTGTAGGTGCGTGCGCGCCAACTCGACGTCTCCGTGGTCCATCGCGATGTCGATCAACACGCTGTGATTGTAGGCGCGCAGCGGAGGGATGTCCTTCTCCTCGGCGATCGCCAGTGAGACCCGAGCGAAGCGCAGCGCCCGCTCGCGGTGACCGAA
>JAGQJP010000676.1 GCA_020430585.1 Myxococcales bacterium
CAGCATCGACCAGCCCAAGCATGATTCGAAGAAGATCGCGAGCCTGGTTCCTGCTATCGTCGGTTTGACGGCAAAACGCGACGCCCTGAACACGAGCAAGAAGAACGTCGATTCCCTCGACCACGAGCTTCGAAAGGACGCGGCACCGAACAGCCCATTGGGGCGTCTCGAATCGGACCGCATCGCGCTCGAGGGCAAGGGCAAGAAGCTCACGGGGACCATGACCAAGCGAAAGCACCACTTTGCGAAGGCGAAGGAGACTAGCACCAAGAACGACAAGACGGCGGGGGAGATGCGAACCAAGCAGGGGTCAGTCTCGAAGGGATCCGGCGACGTCAAGACGGTGATGCAAATCGCCAAGAATCCCGTCTTGCGCACCATCGTCAAAGTTGGCGCTGGCGCCGGTCGTGTCGTGGGCAAGGTCATCAACGCTGGGGCACGACTACTGGGCCGAAAGACGCCCGTGGTTGACCTGAAGAAGATCGAGAAGATCAAGAAGGTCTTCGACGTCGCTCCGAAGCTCGACAAGACCTTCAGCCGACAACAGACTCAGTCAGACAAGGGTCAAACATTGTTGTCGCTACCGAAGAAGGTCGACGATGCCCAGAAGCAGCAGCTCGATTCGTCCGATACGAAGTTGAAACAGGGTGACACCAAGCTCGGCGAGACGAAGCAGAAGATCGATGCGGAGAAGAAGGTGCACGAAACACGTGTGAGCGACAACGAGAAGCGCAGACAGGTCCTCGACGCGGACGAAAAGGATACCGAGGACGCGCTCAAGACCGCGACTACCAAGCTCGACACGGCTGTCGACGAAAACCGCGTGTGGACCTCTGGATACGATACCCAGCGGCGCGAGAACGAAAACGCGCTGAACACCGCTCAGCGTAAGCACGAGACAGCGGAGCTCGAGGCGGAACGAAAGGCTCAGATCGACCAGTGCCTCGGCGTGGTGCAGGCCGCACGAGAGCAGTCCGCTCAGCGCGTGCGCGATGCGCATGCCTTCGCCGCCAATCGCCAGCTGGAGACGGAGGGACGAACCAAACGGCCGCTTCCGCCTGCCTATCAACAGCACGCAGCGGAGATCCTCAACCAGCTCGAGTCCGCCGTGACCAGCTATACGGCTCTTTTCGAGCAGCCCGGTGCTGAGCTCAAGCTCGTCACGCCAAGCCGCGTGCCGACGATCGTGCGTTCGGTCGAGCGAGTCGTCGAACAGGCGAACTCCGCGATCGCGCGGCACGTCGAGACGACGTTGGAGCGGCTCGAGAAGCTGTATTCTGCTCTCGACGGACCGGCCGACGACACGGCTCCGAGCGACGAGCCGAGTCCCGAAGGCACTCCCGATGTTCCAAAGGAAGAGCTCGATCCGGAAACTCCGGACACCGATAGCGAAGACAAGGAGCTGAAATGACAACGCGCACAGACGAGAAACGAACGGACCGCCGCGCGCTGCGCGACCACAACGCTAATGACCACGGTGCGCGGCGCGACGACGAGCCTCGCGGAGACGAGTCGTCCGACGACCTTGAAACGCTGCGCGCGTTGAGCGGGGAGCTCGAAGCGCTGCGTGACGCCCATGCCGGCAACGTCGCGCTGGCCGGAGCGATTGGCAATGTGCGCCGTCAGATTGGCCGAATCTTGCGCCACAGCGGAGCGCCCGACGAGCACGACGCCGTGCAAGACGCGTTGTCGCTCATTGCAACGCACGAGGTCGGCGCCGATCTGCTGGGGCCGCTTCGGGCGCTCGGGGATGCCTCGCTGGCGAACGGTGGATGGACAGCCGAGCTGGAGCTGCTCGACGCCGTTGTGGTCGCCTTGCGGCAGCGGGGAGCACTTGACGTCGCACGGAGCCTATTGGGGGAGCGGCTTGCGCCCGAGGTCGGTCCGGCCATTCGGCTCGACCCGATCGAAACCGCAGCCGATGACGCCGCTCGCTTGCGACGTCTCGCGCTGCGCGGTCTCCTGCTCGAGATTGCGCTCGAGCGCGCAGATCCCGACACGCCATTCGCGGAAACGATAGAGGAGCTCGTCGAAAGCGGGCTTCACCGGCTCGCGATCCGATTGCTCCTCGCCCATTCGATGGCGAGCGTCGAGGCGGCGCGGCACACAGACGCCGTTCAGGCCGTCGAAACGGCCCGGGCGATCGCCGTCGAAGCGGTCGACTTTCTCTCGTACACTGTCGTTTCGATCGGGCTCTTCCTGCTCCACGAGAGCCAGGGCGAGCTCGATGCCGCCTTTGCGGTTCTCGTTCGCGCCGTGGCATCCCTGGAAGAGGGCCTCGGCGGAATCGACCCGACGATCGGGCGCATCCGCTCGTGGCTGGAATCGTTGCCAGAGCGCTGGGGTAGCGCCACGTTCGAGCGCGTCGCGCGCTCTCATCTCGGTAATCCGTTGAGGGAAACCAGAGAGAGCAAGGGATGAGATTGGGCGTGGTTGTCGGATGGTGAGTTGCTCGTCGGTGCGCAGATCTGCGAGCGCAATGGCGAGTTGCTCGCTTCGCCCCTCGAAAACCTTGCACTGGTTGGTCATCTGTTGGAGCCGGGGAAGGCGGACTATCTTCGATCGAGGGCCTTTCAGGCTCAACCTCCCCGCGTGCCCAAATTATCGTGGCTCGCGATGAGCGATCGAGCGGCCGCGCGCTTTTCGCCCGAACCACGCGCCGACCACGGCCAATCAGCTGTTGACACGCGGTCGCGGCGTCATCGTTGACGTCGGTTGACGGGTCTCCCGCTTCCCTACGAGTTGTGGTACGAACAAGGTTGTGGACTGACGAATCATCGCTCACGAGTCTCAGGAGGGGGACCTATGACCCGGACGAGCATCGACAAACGGGATCTCATCGCGCAATGGGCCTTCGATACGCGGCCTCTGCTCTTGCGCTTCCACCTCTGGCTCGAGGATCTCGAAATCGAGTGGGAGCGCGTCGAGCCCGACAACGTCTGCACCTTCGTGCCGCAGCACATCCGGCGCTCGTTGTCGATGGCCGCTGGCGTGACGGCACTGGGGACGAGGTTGTTCGCACAACACGGCGGTGCGGCCGGGAAAGACAAGCGCACGCTCAATCAAGTGAAGAAAGAGGCCGACGCGATCTCGGCCTACGTGATGAGCGAGGGGCTGTGGCATTTTACCCGCAAGCTGCCCGAGAATCACGCGATCATGGTCTGCCTGGGCGAGGGCTTGTTGCCCAAGGCGGGCGAGACACCCGAGATGGGGGCCAACCCGCTGTTGGGCTTCGGCCGCGTCTATGCGCGCCCCGAGGTCGCCACGTTCGTCGACGCGCGCGTGCGGCGCCTGCTCAACGATCCCGACTACGGCTGGGACGATTTCTACCGCAAGATGCAGGAGCGCGGTATCACGATTTGGGGGGCGGCGATCGACACCCTGGAGAACACCTCGCGCTTCGCCGAAGGGCACGAGACGGGGCCGCTGACGGTGCTCCATATCTTCGACCAGCCGCTGGTGGTGTCGCAGCCGTACGAGGCTTATATGGGGACGCTGGCGATCCCCCGCGCGGTCAAGCAGGTCGCCGAAGAGCACTCGATTCTCGTCGATTTGCACACGCCGCGGGCGCGCGTCGTCGAGGCGATCGAGCTGGCATATCCGGGAATCCAGCGCCGACACATCCACGTCTTTACCCTCCGTGGCGCCTCCCGCACCACGCGCCTGGGCGGGCTCTGGGCTCAGTGGCGCGATCTAGGGGCGGATCTTTTGGACACCGGTTGGGTGTGCCCCTCGGGGATCGAGGCCTTTGCCGACTCGGGGACCTACGCTCCGACCTATCTGGTCGGTAGTTGGCAGGACGACGATGGCGCTCCGCACGTATTCCTCTGCGACGGCTATGCGGCGTCGGCCGAGGCGATGCAGGCGGCGAGTCTCTCCGACGTGCTGGACATCGACGTCTCGTTGGCGCTCTGCTCGCCGAGGTTTCGCCTGCCACAGGAGCGTGAGCATCGAATCATGCGTCTACGCGTCGACGATCCGGGGTTTGCCGAGGCCGTTGCCGACGTGCTCGAGGGCGAGGAGCTCAGCGGTGATCCGGTGGACGACTATCGCGGCGCGATCGAAGAGATCGGGCGCTCCAACCTGCCGGTTGGCCAGCGTGTGCTGCGGGCCGATGACTTCTTCCCCGAGAAGCGGTGGCGCGTGCTTGCGGCGAGCGGCTATATGTGCGCCGACCCCTATACCGGCGCGCCTGGAGTCGTGAAGATCTCCGACGACGTGTACCAGGTGACGACTCGCCTCGCCACGAACGCGGCCAGCGTGAAGACGACGATGACGTTTCGCTTCCTCAAACGGACCCACGAAGAGCGCAGGCTCGTCTTCAGCCCCCTATTGGAGCGCTTCACCGCTGGTGAGGACTTCCGCTCGCGCCCGGTGAAAGTGTCCGACTCGGGCCGCATCCGCAACGAGATACAGACCTCTTCTCTCAGGCCCTCGAGTACGACGGCGACACGATCCGAGTGCATTTCGACCGCATCAATGACGCGGTGATCCCGCCCGAGAAGCAGGTCAAGATCCGCGAGATCCTCGAGTGGTACGTCCTCAATCACCCCACTTGGTTCAGCTGGCTCGTGCTGGTCTGACGCCGCGGCTCACGCGAGTTGCATGCATGATTCGTCTCCTGCTGCACCCGTGGCCGTCAATCGATGATACGCGCGACGCGCCAACCGATGACGACCGGTCTCCCGTGCAGAGCGAAGCTCAGGGACCTCACCCGCGCATGCGCCAGAGCAACAGGAAGAGGATCACGAACGCCAGCGCTGTCCAAGCGAGGACGGTCCACATCGCGTTCGCTTTTTTCGCCTTCTTGGTGCTCTTACCGACGAAGGACTTGAAGCCGCCGCGAAGCGACGACAGCGAGCCTCCAGCGCTCGTGTCCTGGGCGCTTTGCTTTTTTCGTTTCGGCTTTTGCTTGACCATGGGCGCAATCCTACCAAAAATGGAAGCTCACCGAAAGAGCCAGGGGTATGAGATGCTGACGATCGAGATCCTGCCGGTACTAAGCGACAACTATACATATCTATTGCACTGTCCCGAGACGGGCGAGTCCGCCGTGGTCGATCCTCCGGACGCCCAGGCGGTGATCCGCCGGCTCGACGAGCGGGGATGGAATCTGTCGAGCCTGCTCTGCACCCACCACCACGTGGATCACGTCGCTGGCGTCGCCGAGCTGGCGACCAAATACGGCGTCGAGATCTTCGCCTGGCACGGCGATTGCGCGCGCATCCCCGGCGACTGCACGCCGATCGACGAGGCGACGACGATCCGCGTCGGCGCCTCCCAGGGGCGTGTCCTCTTCGTGCCCGGCCACACGAGTGGGCACATCGCCTTTTACTTCGCCGATTCGTCGGCCCTCTTCTGCGGAGATGCGCTCTTTTGCGGCGGCTGCGGGCGCCTCTTCGAGGGTAGTGCCGACGACCTCTACACCGCGCTCAACGTCACCCTCGGAGAGTTACCCGACCAGACGCGGGTCTATTGTGGGCACGAGTACACCGAATCGAATCTGCGCTTTGCTCTGAGCGTCGAGCCCGACAACGACGACCTACGGGCGCGGGTCTCCGTCGCGCGGGCGATCCGCGAGCGCGGCGAGCCGACGATCCCCTCGACGCTGGGCCTCGAGCGAAGAACC
>JAGQJP010000677.1 GCA_020430585.1 Myxococcales bacterium
CAACTGGCTCTGGCTCACCCTCGCCGACGGCACAGAGGAAGCGGTCCCCCTGGCGACCAGGGGCGAGCTCGCCGCGTTGCTCGAGGCGATCGAGCAGCTCCGCGCCGCAACCTCGATCTGATCGGGCGTTCGAGCGCCAGCGACGGGTCTGGCTCAGCGCAGGTACCGATCGCGGATGCCTTGACCCGACGCGGCGATTCGACTACTCTGCAACGACATGACGCGATTCGCTCGTTCGCGCGCGCCGCGCGAGGGCGAGGCCAGACCGACGGTGAGGTGTCCCCCGCGATGAGCATTACGTACCACTACATCGACAACGGCGAGGGTTGGAAGCTCGAGTGCAAGCGCACCGTCGATCCCGAGCCGTTCGATCCCGAGCGCCCGCCGCTGCTGATCGTCCCGGGCTACGGGATGAACGCCTTCATCTTCGGCTACCACCCCACGGGCGCCTCGATGGAGGCGTACTTCGCTGCGGCGGGGCTCGAGGTCTGGTCCGCCAATCTGCGCAATCAGGGCGGCTCGATCCGCGTCGGCGGCCACAAGTCGTGCGGCCTCTGGGACTATGGCGTGACGGACCTCTCGGCGGTGGCGACCTTCATCGCTGAGAACACGGCGTCGGCCCACAAGCGTGTCGACGCGATCGGCTGTAGCCTCGGCGGCACACTGATCTTCATGCAGGCCGCCCTCGTCGAGGAAAATCGGCTCGGCGCGCTGGTCAATATGGGCGGACCCCTCGCCTGGCGCGACCCGCACGCGCTGTTGCGCACGGCGGCGAGCTTTCCCCGGCTCTGGGGGGCTGTGCGCTTCGAGGGCACGCGACGGTTGGCGGGCGTGCTCTTCCCGCTGCTCCTGCGTGTTCCATTCCTCTTGCGCGGCTATCTACACGCCGAGATCGTCGACACGTCGAGGCCCCAAGAGCTGGTCAAGACCGTCGACGATCCGAACCCGGTGCTCAACCGCCAGCTGGCGGAGTGGATCCGTGACGGAGATCTGCGGCTCGACGGCCAGAACCTGACCGAGGCGATGCGGCGGGTGTCCAATCCGCTGCTGACCGTCGTCGCCAACGCCGACGGGATCGTCCCCGAGCAGACGACGCTCTCGGCCCACAACGTCAGCGCGGCGCGGGAGCGCGAGGTGCTGCGCGTCGGCGATGACGTCACCCGGTTCGCCCACGCCGACCTCTTCATCAGTCGATATTCGCAGGAGCGGGTCTTTCAACCGATCAACCGTTGGCTCGCGGGGCTCTCGCGGGACGATGAAGCAGCGGGGGCACGATGAGTCTGGTCTTGCTCGATCGCCACGAGGGGCTCTGGAGCGTCACGTTGAACATCCCCGAGAAGCTGAACACGATCTCCGTCGAGATGAGCTACGAGCTCGACGCGATCTTCGCCGAAGCCGAGTCCGATGCGGCGATCCGCGCGCTGATCATCACGGGATCGGGGCGCGCCTTCTGCGCTGGCGGCAACCTGCGGCCCAACGAAGGTGTCTACGACACGCCCGAGACGCCGTCGATGGAGCGCCTGCTCGGCGACTACTACCGGCGGGTGCTGCGCGTCCGCCAGCTGCCGGTGCCGACGATCGCCTCGATCAACGGCTACGCCCTCGGCGCGGGCCTGTGCCTCGCCCTCGCCTGCGATGTCCGCTTCGTCGCAACGAGCGCCAAGCTCGGTTTCAACTTCGCCAAGCTCGGCCTCCACCCGGGCATGGGCGCGACCTATCTTCTCTCGCGGACGGTCGGGTACGCCCGAGCCGCCGAGCTCTTCTTCTCCGGCGAGCTCTTCTCCGCCGAGCGCGCTCTCGCACTCGGCCTGGTCAACCGCGTCTTCGGCGATGACGAGCTCTCCGATGGTGTGCTCGCCTGGGCGCGCGGTGTCGCCAGCGGCTCGCTGCCCGTGATCCGTGCGACGAAAGAGACGTTGCGGGCCGCGCTCCACACCGACTTCGAGGCGCTCCTCGATCGCGAGGGCCGTGAGCAAGCCTCGAACTTCACCACTCGCGACTTCCAGGAGGGGATCCGCGCCGTCTTCGAGAAACGCGCCCCGACCTTCGAAGACCGCTGAACGGTCGCCTTCCACCCGCTGGAGATGCCCGATGACCCGCTCGTTTCGCCTCGTCTGCTTCGATCTCGACGGCACTCTCGCCGAGGGGACGACCTTCATCTGGCAGACGCTGCACGACCACTTCGGCACCGATCCCGAGCGGCGGCGCGCCCTTCACGAGGCGTATTTCGCCGGCAATCTGAGCTACGAGGGCTGGTTTCTCGGGGACATCGAGATGCTCTTGGCCGCAGGCGCCGATCGTGCGGGGATCTTCGAGGCGATCGACGCTGTCCGCCCGATGCCGGGCGCCCACGAGGTGATCGAGACCTTGCGCGAGCGCGGTTGCCACGTCGTCGTGATCTCTGGCAGTCTCAACGTCGTCGTGGAGAAGCTCTTTCCCGAAAACCCCTTCAGCGCCGTGCTGATCAACCGCATCGGCTTCGACGCCGACGGCGCGCTCTCCGACTGGAGCGCGACACGCTACGACGTCGAGCGCAAGGCCGATGGGCTCGAGCTGCTCGCCGAGCGGTTCGCCGTCCCGCTGGCCGAGACGGTCTTCGTCGGCGACAACTACAACGACCTGACGATCGCCTCGCTGGCGGGGCTCTCGATCGCCTTCAACTGCAAGTCGGAGAAGCTGGCGGCGATCGCCGACCACGTCGTCGTCGAGCGCGATCTGCGCGCGATTCTTCCATTGATCTTCGGCGAGTGAGGAGAGAGGCGCGAGAGCCGAGATCGTGGCCCGATTGGGGCAGCGATCTCGCTATTGGATGAAGCAGACCTTGGCCGCCCCAGAGCTGATGTCCATCGTATCGGGGAGGAAATCACAGGCGTTGTAGCGCGAGTCGACCTTTTGACAGTCGGCGACGCTCGAGCACCGCAGCAGGCACTGTTCGGCGTTGACGCTGGTTCCCGAGCGCTTGCGGGCACAGGCGTAGGTCACGCCGTTGTTCGCCGGGTCGTCGCTGCAGGACGAGTTCGCGCCGCAGGAGCAGTTCTTCGAGCAGAACTTGAACGAGGCGACCGGGCTCTGCAAGCACTTCCCGTACATGCACTCCGAATCCTGCGTACAGGGCGAGCCATGGAGCAAGCCGCTCGCGTTGGTCACGTTGACCACGTTGGTGCAGACCGGATCCGTCCCGTTGTTCGTATCTTCACTACAGCCAAACGCCAGACACAAAAGTACCATCATCGGTACGACAATAAGCCATCTCATCGGTTTTCCTCGTTCTGGTTAGATCTGTCGATGGAGATACCGTAGCATCAGACCTACGTGAACTCAAGCGGAGATTCCTTTTCGCGGTGGGGAGCTGTGGTATACTTTGCCCATTCGAATCGGATCGAGGGGATCGCAGGCCGAACGGGTCTCACCAGGCCGCCGATCGCCCAGCGGAGCCACTGCTGATGCGCGACTTTTTGCTCGAAGATTCCATCGACCTGGAACGCTGCCAGATCGAATCGATCGGAACGCCGAAGATCCCGTCCCCCCTCAACCTCTCGACGGCGATGGACGACGGGATCGCGAACTACACGAGCGACGAGCAACGCTTCGTCTTCAACCCGACCCTCGAATCGTTTCGTGTCCACTGCAGCGCGAACAGCGAGCCCCCCTCCTTCGAGGCGGCAGGCCCGCGGGCGAAGATCTACTTCGATCCCTCGAAGCTGCGGGTCGCGATCGTCACCTGCGGCGGTCTCTGTCCCGGGATGAACAACGTGATTCGCGGCCTGGTGATGGGCCTCTGGTACCGCTACGAGGTGCGTCGCATCTTTGGCGTGCAATACGGCTTCCAGGGGTTCATTCCGCGCTATCGCCAACCCCTGATCGAGCTCGCCCCCAATATCGTGAACAAGATTCACAACGAAGGCGGGACGGTCCTCGGCTCCTCTCGCGGGCACCAGGAGCCCGAAGAGATCGTCGACGCCCTCGACCGCTCGGATATTCAGCTGCTCTTCACGATCGGCGGTGATGGAACGCTTCGCGGGTCGAAGGCGATCCATCAAGAGATCACGCGGCGGGGGCTGAAAATTGCGGTGATCGGCGTCCCCAAAACGATCGACAACGACATCCCCTACGTCGAGAAGACCTTCGGCTTCGACACCGCGGTGAGCCTCGCCGTCGACTCGATCCGCGCGGCCCACGTCGAAGCCAAGGGCGCGCCGAACGGGATCGGGCTGGTGCGCGTGATGGGCCGCCACTCGGGCTACATCGCGGCCCAGGCGGCGTTGGCCAGCCGCGAGGCGAACCTCGTGCTGATCCCCGAGCAGCTCTTCGACCTCGAGGGGCGCTGCGGCATTTTCCGCTACCTCGAGAAGCGCATCGAAGAGAAGGGTCACGCCGTCGTCGTCGTCGCCGAAGGCGCGGGCCAAGAGCACTTCCCGCCCGCGGAGCAGACAGACGCCTCGGGCAACGCCAAGCTGAACGACATCGGGCTACTCCTCGCCAAACGCATCCGCGAGCACTTCAAGGCGATCGACGTCCCGATCAACCTCAAGTACATCGATCCGAGCTACATCATCCGCGCGGCGCCGGCGATCGCTTCGGACTCGATCTTCTGCGCCAGCCTCGCCACGGCCGCGGTGCACGCCGGGATGGCGGGCAAGACGGGGATGGTCGTCGGCCTCTGGGGCGGCCGCTTCGTCCACATCCCCCTCGAGCTGGTCACCAGCGGGCGCAAACAGATCAACCTCGACGGCACGCTCTGGCTGGGCGTCGTCGAGAGCACCGGGCAGCCATACCTGCTCAGCGACAATCATCGAAAGGAACCCGTATGAAATCACCGAAGGCGGTGGACGTCGTCTATCACGGACAGGCGCTCACCCTCAAGGCCGGCACCTCGGTCCTCGACGTGCTGGGCCAGGAGCTCGAATCGAGCGCGTCGCCGATCACGGGCGCCGTGATCCACAATCGCCTCGTCGGGCTGAAGCATCGGCTGCTCAGCTCGACCGAGCTGGTGCCCGTGTCGCGCAGCGACCGCGAAGGCTTTCTGATCTATTTTCGCAGCGTCTGTCTCGTCCTCGCCGAGGCGGCCCACGCGATCGCACCGACCCTGCAGCTCGTCGTCGGCCAGGCGATCAAGGGCGGCTACCACATCATGGTCCAGAATCGGCCGCGGGACGTGAGCCTCGAGCAGGTGATCGATGCGCTGCGTGCGCGAATGCGGGCGATCGTCGAGAATGACCGACCGTTTCGCAGCTGGCGCATCGAGATACAGGAGGCCGAGGGCCTCTTCGAACAGCAGGGGGGCTCGGACAAGGTCCAACTGTTGCAAACCTGGCACTCGTCGCACGTTCCGATCATCAGCTGCGGCGAGTACTACGACATCAAGTACGGTCCGTTCCTGCCGTCGACGGGGCACATCGACGACTTCGCGCTGCAGCCCTACGAACGGGGCTTCGTGCTCTCGTTCTCGACGCAAGATCCGAACCGCCGCCGCCTCGACGTCGAGGATCGGCCCAAGCTCTTCCGCACCTACCAAGAGGCGCGCGAGTGGAACCGGCTACTCGGCGTCGAGAACGTCGGACAGCTCAACGAGCTCTGCCTGAACGGCGGGATCCAGGAGATCATCAAAGTCGTCGAAGGGTTGCATGAAAAGAAGGTCGCCGCGATCGCCGACCAGATCGCCCAGAGCCGCGACGTGCGCCTGGTGCTGATCGCCGGCCCCTCGTCATCGGGCAAGACCACCTTCTCGAAGCGACTGGCGCTACAGCTGCGGGTCAACAGCCTCAAGCCCGTGGCCCTCTCGCTCGACAACTACTACATCGACCGCGAAGACACGCCGCTCGACGAGGACGGGAACTACGACTTCGAGTCGATCGAGGCGATCGATCTCGAGCGCTTCAACCAGGACCTCGTCGGGCTGTTGGCGGGCGACGAGGTGATGACGCCGCGCTTCAACTTCCAGAGCGGCAAGCGCGTTCCACCCGAAAAGTTCCAGCCGATGCGGTTGCGAGACGATCAGATCCTGATCATCGAGGGGATTCACGGCCTCAACGACCGCCTCACCTCATCGGTCCCCGCGCACCGCAAGTTCAAGATCTACATCAGCGCGTTGACCCAGCTCTGCATCGATAATCACAACCGAATTTTCACCTCGGATACGCGGCTGTTGCGTCGCATCGTCCGCGACAGGCTGTTTCGCGGGTACACGGCGGCCGATTCGATCGCGATCTGGCCGCGAGTCAAGCGCGGCGAGCTGAAGTGGATCTACCCCTACCAGGAGAGCGCCGACGTGATGTTCAATTCGGCGCTGATCTACGAGCCCGCCGTCCTGCACGTCTTCGCCGAGCGCTTCTTGATGGAGATCCCGCCGAACCATCCCTCGCGCATCGTCGGCCACCGTCTGCGCAAGTTCATCGACCTCTTCGTCCCGGTCTTCCCCGACAACGTGCCGCAGACCTCGATCCTACGCGAGTTCATCGGCGGCAGCGGATTCAAGTACTGACGCCTGGGGGCTCGAGGCCCGCGCGACGCAACACTTCGTGAGCGCCCTTGACGTCGCGATAGAGCCAGCTCGCGAGCAGTCGGCAGCGTTCGTCATGGCTCAGATCGCCGCGAAAGCGGTCGCGGGCGCGCAGGATCTGCAAGGTCATCGCACAGGAGACCGAGAGGTTGTAGCTCTGGGTGAAGCCGCAGATCGGCAGGACGAACGACTCGTCGACGGCGCGCCGCATCTGGCTCGAGACCCCGCGGTGCTCGTTACCGAAGACGACCGCGACGGGGCCCTCGAGGGCGAGGGATTCGAGGGGGCGAGCCGACGGCGTCAGATCCGCGGCGATGATCCGCAGTCCCGCCTTGCGCAGCGCGTCGACGCAACGCGCAGTGGTCGGATAGCGCTCGATCTGCATCCACTTCTCGGCGCCACAGGACACCTCCTCGTGAAAGCCGAAGGGCGAGTAGCTCTCGACGACGTGGACGCGGTGCAGGCCGAGCGCCTCGGCGCTGCGCAACCCGGCGGCGCCGTTCTGCGGATCGTGCAAGTTCTCGAACACGACGTGAATTCGCCCGGTGCGCTGGCTGAGCACCGTCGCCATCCGGGCGATCCGCCGCGGCTCGACGAAGGGTGTCAGGGCCTCGATAATCCGCTCGCTCTCCCGCGTCACTCGTACCTCGCGCTATTGGCCCCGCCGCGTGGCGGCGTCACTGTTGATCGTCGACCAGACCGTAGCGATAGGTATCAAGAACATCGGCGAGAATCAAGCGATTGTCGGGATCGGCGAGAGCGCCCGTCGGCTCGGCCCAGATCGATTCCGCCGCGCGCTCGTAGAACGCCGCGCAGATTCGCGACGGGTCGTGGCGCGAGCGGTAGGAGATCCCGTCTGGAGCCGACGGATGGGAAAACAGCGCCGCCGACCAACTCTGGGACGCCTCGTAGTCGCCGTCGCAGAGCCGATTGTCCGCCCCCAGGCGAGCCAAACCGCGCCCCGTGAGGTCGACGAGCCGCATCGAGCGCCGCAGATGAAGCCGAGCCACACCCCGCTCCTGCAGCGCCGAGAGCGTGACGATGCGAATTCCCGTCGAGTGGCCGAAGGTTTCGACGAAGGCACCGTAGGGATCCGAAGCGGCGTACATCACGCCAAACGCGCGGTCGGGCGCGTCGAAGCGGTTGCTCGCATGGCGCCCGAAGTGCAGCGGATCGTGCCGAAGCTTGTGGATTCGATGCCAAACCTCGGCACTTTCGATCAACGGCAGCTCGCGATCGTCCAGATCGAGCGGCGGCGGTGGATGCGGACCCGGTCTCCGCGTCTCGCTCATGCGGCGCCGTGCTCGCCATAGGCGCGTGCCGCCTGGCGCACCCGCGCCGTCTCACCCTCGCGCAACCCGTCCAGCGGCCGTCGTCCCTCGAGTCGTGCGTTCTCCGAGAGGAAGAAGGCGACTTTCATCCAGGCGTCGTGCTCGCTCAGCTCGCCGAGCACCGCCTCGAGCCCGGGGAGCGTTCCGTTTGCGGCGAACTGCCAGGCGGGATACGCGTAGCCGCGTCGCCCAGCCTGCACACCGAGGAGCTTTCCCGCGCGTCGTCGCTTGTCGACCGCTTGACGAGAAATGCGGAGCAGCTCGGCGACGTCGTCGACGCCGAGGGAGCCGCCTTCGGCCTCGATCAGCTCGGTTTTCGCGCGCAGGCCCCGTAAGCGCGCCCCGGCGAGGGGATCGTCGCTTCGCAAGAGCTCGAGCACGCCCGGGTCTTCGAGAGCAAACAGGAGCACTTGAAAGTCGGAGATCGCCCCGGTCGCATCGCTCAAGCGCCGCTCGTCGAGCAGCTCGGCGAGCCGGGCGAGGGCGTTCATCCCCCGCGCCAGAAACGCCGCGCGCAGCGGGCGCTCGCGATACTTCGCGATACGCGTGGTCGCCGCGTCCAATCCTTGTGCCATCGCTGATCCGTCGCGCCTGGCAGATGTCACCCGCGTCATCGGAGCACCTCGTTTGGCCCGCGTACGCGAACCCGTCGGTTTACTGTTTACAACGTAGTACACCAACGCAACTTCGTCAACCAAGAGTTCGTTTCTTTTTGAGATGATTCGAGATTCCGATGACGGGCGCTAGCGCCGAAACGATTCCGGGTCGATCCCGTAGCCCGTCAGCCAGCGATAGACCTGCTTCCGATCGCGACCGAGCTCGCGCGCGACTCGCGACACATTGCCGGCGTGGACGCCGAGCAGCTCTTCGAG
>JAGQJP010000678.1 GCA_020430585.1 Myxococcales bacterium
AGACGCTCGCCCCGCCCGGGAGGACGCCAGATGACGTGGGGCGTGTTGGGGGCGGTGCTCGCCGCCGGAATTCTCGACTTCCTCGGAGAGTCCCAGCAGAAACGATCGCTGCAATGGCTGGCGACGGGGCTGATCCTGCTCTCCGCTGTCGCCTGGGGCTTCGTCCATGGTCGGCTGTTGACGATGGCATTCTTTGCCAGCGCGACAGCGGGGATGCTCCGCATCGGCCTACTGCTCGGCGAGCGCGAGGCCCTTGCCGCGGGCGCCGTGCAAGTCGTCGCCGCCTTGGCGTTGCTCGGGACGGAAGCGTGGGGCGGTATCGCGCCGTCCCTCTGGTCGGCCCAACTCGCCGACGCCGCCCAGGGGGCCGCGATGGTACTGGCGGGCTGGAGCGCCGCGACGGCGATCGAACGCTCGGCCAAGCGGCGCGACGGCGCGCTCTTTTCGATCGCTCTCGCTGCGGCGCTCTTCACCGTCGCCTTTCCCTCGTGGGTCGCCGCCCTTTCGAGCAACGCGTCCGTTGGCTCTCCGGTCGCCTACTTCGATCCGCGATTGGTTCAGAGCTACATTGCTTCGGTTCCGATGCGCTTTGTCGGTGAGCCCCTGCGCTGGGTCGCCTTGGTCGCCGCTCCTCTCGTCGCAGCGGCGGCGCTCGTCGGCTGGCTCTTTCGTGTCTCCCAGGCGTCGTTTGCCCGTGGTGTCGCCTTCGCCGCCGCGGCTGTCGCGCTGATCTTGATCGGGCAGAGCCTCTCGACCCCCTGGCCCGGGTTTCTGAGCTTGTCGTCGGTCGAGACGGTCGTCGGACGGGAGGTCTTGATCACCGCCCACCCCGCCGCGTCCGCGCTTCGTGCGGGCTTCGTTACCGCCTCACCCCTCGTCGCGGCATGGATCGCCTTGGCGTACGTCGGTCTCTTCCTCGCTCGCGGCTACTCCAGCACAGATTCGGACGCAGCAGCGCTCGATCCGCGCGCCGAAGCGCTGTCACCCCCATGGCTCGCGGTGGCGGCGGCACTGGTCTTCCTCGCGCTGCTCTTTTCTAGCATGGCGGCGTACGATCGGGCGGGGATGCTCGATCTCGACCAGCGCCGCACGGTGCTCTTGATCGCGACGGCGGTAACCTCGTGCTGCGCGCTCTATCTGCGCTTCACGCGAGGCGAGGCGGGGATGGTTCGCGCTCTGGTCACGATCGGTGCGCTCTGCCTCGGGTTGGACGCACTCGTTCGCCTCTCCTGACCCGCGCCAAACATATAAGTGTTCGAAGGCGTTGACATTACGCCGTATCCCGGGGTAGTCTCGAAAAGGCGATCTCTGGACGCTCGCCGACGAAGCCATGGGAAACTGGGTTGAAAACAGACGCAAGCGGCGCCTCGAGCCGATCGCGTCGACGAGTCGTGACTACCTGTTCGCGCAGAACGTGAGCCGGGCGCCGAATCGTCGACGCAAATCGGTCAAACCTGGCCCATTCATCCTCTATTTGTTGGTTCTGGTGGCGATCGTCAGCTATTGGTATGCCGTCTTTTCGAAGACCGAGCTGCTCACGAGTGCGCCAGTCGCCGAGGACAAGTCGAAGACGGGGCTTCCCGTGACCCAGCCGATCAAGGCCTCCGCCAAAGACGACAAACCCAAGGGTCCCGAGCTGACCGAGATTCAGAAGCGGCTGATCGCCGTGGCTCGGGCCCAGCTCGAAGCGAAGGTTCGCCACACCGAACGCTACTATCGCCTCAACTATCCCGGCGGCGACGTGCCAGCGGACGTCGGTTTGAACGTCGATCTCGTGATCCGCATGTTGCGCGCCGTTGGCGTCGATCTCCAGAAACGGATTCACGAGGACATCCTCCGCGACCCCGACGCCTATCCGCTCTATCGCTGGGCGAACCACAACCCCGACCCGAACATCGACCATCGGCGTCTGGCGAATGTGCAGGTGTATCTGTCGCGCTACGCCCATCGCTTGACGAACAACCCCGCCAAGACCGCAGAATGGCAGCCAGGGGACATCGTCGTCTGGACCACGCGAGCCCGTGGCCAGGTGCCCAATCACATCGGCGTCGTCGGCGCGCGACGCAGCGCGACGGGCGTGCCGTACGCCTACGAGATCCACCACCTCGACGGCCGCATTTCGAACCATCGGCTGATCAACCATTGGGCGATCCGCGGCCACTATCGTTGGGAGAGCTGGGGCAGCGACCTGCGGGTCCGACCACCAGGCTCGAAGAAGTGAGCGATCGGATGTCCGAATCCCCTCTGCCCGATCTCGGCCTCGCCCTCGACGCGACCGTCGAGCCCCAGGCCGTTCTCGATTTCGCTCGTCGTCACGATCTGATCGCCGTTCGTACGGTCCAGGCCGCAGGGCGAGTCCCGTTTCAGCAGCACTGGTGCACGGCGGATCGCCAGACCGCCGTGGCCTACGTCGACGATCGCTTCTTTCAGGTCCACTATCTGCACGTTCGCGGTCCTTCAGCGCTGGCGCTCATCCGCGACGCGCGAGCGAGCTTGAAGAAGACGACCGATCTCGAGGACCTGGCGCGGATGGCAAACGAGGCGACGTCACAGATCGAGACGATGGTCGCCGTGATCCTCGCCGGCTTCGTCGCCCGCCAGCACGACGGCCGAATCGAAGCGCTCTTCCGCCGCGGTCTAGCGCTCGAGGACGAGAACGCCCGGCGGGATACGTTACTGGCGATGTCCTACGCTGGTTGGGTCGAGCTGCGCGAGCTCTTTCGGGAATGCGAGACCCGCGAGCCGGTGCCCGAGCTGCGCCAGCTGGCGCTGCGACTGCGAGCCTCGCTCGAAGAGAAGCGCTGGAAGCACGGCTGACCGAGGGCGAGAACGGCTGGTCCTCTAGCCGTGGGTGGCGCGCAGATCGGCGAGGAGCTCGCTCGCGTATCGCTCCGAGAAGTCGTTTTCCCGCGACATCGAGGCGACCAGCGCCTCTAGCTCATCGCCCCGCGCGCCGATTGAGAAGGCGACGTTGCGGGCATGAAGCGACATGTGGCCTCGTTGGATGCCCTCGGTGGAGAGAGCGAGCAACGCCGCGAGGTTCTGTGCCAATCCGACCGCCGCGACGACCTCGGCGAGCTCTCGGGCGCGCGTCAGGTCGAACCATTCGAGGATTCGATTGACCGCCGGGTGCAGCACCGTCATTCCACCGACGGTGCCGACGGCCAACGGAATCGTCATCCGACCAACCAGTGCCTCCTCCTCGACTCGCCAGGTCGAGAGCGCGCTGTAGCGTCCATTCCGCGCTGCATAGGCGTGCGCACCGGCCTCGACCGCGCGGAAATCCTGGCCTGTAGCGAGCAGCGTCGCATCGACGCCATTCATGATTCCTTTGTTGTGCGTCGCCGCGCGGTAGGGGTCGACTTCGGCAAAGCGGCTGGCCAGCTCGACATTCTCGGCCACGTGTCGACCCGATTCGCCGTAGGGCGCCAGCAGCGCGATGGGGACGCGCCCGACGACATCGACGCGGCGCCGATCGCTGAGGTTGCTCAGAATCTTGAGATGCACGCGAGCACCGCTCAGCTCTTCGAGTCTAGGAGCGAGGCGCTCGAGCATCGTGTTGACGATGTTGGCTCCCATCGCGTCGGCGACGTCGACGACGAGGTGGACGACATGCCAGCGGCGACTTCCGTCGTCGATTCGTCGCGCTTCGAGCGTCCGGGCCCCGCCCCCAACGGCGCCGAGCCGCGGGTGGTTGGCGTTGAGCATGGCGATCAGCTCGGACTCGTTTCGCGCCAACAACTCGGCGAGATCCAGCGCCTGAGGAACCTCGATCAGCTGGAGCTGCCCGATCATCTGTTGTTCGGTGGCCCGGGCGACGATCCCTTCGCCCTCGCGCAAGAGCTTGGCGGCGTGGGACGAGGCGGCGACGACGGACGACTCCTCGATCACCATCGGCACCAGGCGATCGCGTCCATTGATCCGAAAGTTGGCGGCGATCGCCAGGGGTAAGGCGAAGGTGCCGATCGCGTTTTCGACGAGCACGTCGGCGAGCTCTACGCGGAACACCTCGCCGCTGGTGATTTCATTGACGGCTTCGGCGGGGAGGCCGAGCCAATCGGCGAGCATCGCGCGCCGTTCCTCGAGAGTACGGTTGTAGAAACCCTGCAGCCGGGAGCTGCGGCTCATTCGAGAACCTCGGTGGGCGCCGCCGAGAGGCGAAGCATCCGACGTCGGCGCAACTCGGTCAGATTTGGTGCGCCCGTGCAGAACATCGCGACCTTCAGCTCATCGATCAGTGCTTCCAGGGCCGAGACGACCGCCTCCTCCGACTCCATCGCGGCGATCAGAAACGGCCGGGCCAGCGTGCAGACCGTCGCGCCGAGACGTAGTGCCTTCGCCATGTCGAGGCCGGAACGCAACCCCCCCGAGGCGACGAGTGGGATGCCGAGGTTCGCTCGGCCGCACTCGAGGAGCGCTTCGGCGGTCGGCACACCCCAACTGCGATAGAGCGAACCGAGCCGCTTGGCCCGTTCGGCGCCGCGCAGTCCCTCGACGTAGGACCAGGAGGTCCCGCCGACGCCCGCCACGTTCAGCGCCGCGAGCGGCAAACCGCGGAGCTTCTGCGCTGTGACCAGGCCGATCCCCGCGCCGACCTCCTTGATGATCGCTGGCACCGAGAGCCGCCCGATCACCTCGCGCAGCGCCGGAAGCACGCCGTGCCAGCGCGTGTCGCCCTCGGGTTGCACGACCTCTTGTAGCGGATTGAGGTGGAAGTTCATCGCGTCGAGGCCGACGTGCGAGACGAGCTGCTCCAAGTCGTGCAGACCGACGCCGTAGACCAATTGGATCGCGCCGATGTTGCCGATCAAGAGCGGCAGATCGGGCGCTGACTCCTTGACCGTGAACGAGCTCGTCGTCTCGGTGTTCTTGAGCATCACCCGCATCGACCCGAGCTCGAGGCCGACGCCGACGCGGGCCGCGGCGCGCGCGAGGCGGTGGTTGATTTCGCGCGCCTTGTCGGTCCCGCCGGTCATCGCGCCGATCAGCAGTGGCGCCCGCAGTCGGCGCCCGAGAAACTCGACCGAGGTGTCGATTCCGTCGAAGTCGATCTCGGGCAGGGCGTCGTGATCGAAGCGAAAGCGGCGGAAACCGGCGTCGACCTCGCCGCGGTCGACGTCCTCGTCGGCGCAGATCCTCAAATGGTCGTCTTTGCGGGATTGGATGCTCATCGGCTGGGCCCCTGCGCAGTCGCTAAAACCATTTACTTAACCGAGGGGATCGAGCCCTGTCAATAGCGACGTCCGCACCCATTCCTTGCTGGAATCGGCGATTCGTGTTAGATTTTTTCGAGTTGTTTCGCGGACCTGCTATGCACAATCGAATCGTCTTCACGTTGTTCGGGATTTTGGAGCTGGTGGCGGTTGCCTATCTGGCGACCTATTTCGGCCTCAACAGCCGGATGCTGCGCGACGACCTGCGCGCCACGTTCGACGCGGGCGTGCGACCCGGCGCGATCCGTTTCAAGGGGCTTCAGGTCGGGCCGTCGCTTCGATCGGTGCGCTTGATCGGCGTCGAGATCGCTCAGGCAGACGGCGAGAAGGTGATCGTCGCGCCCTACGCCGAGGCGACGCTCGATTTGCTACAGAGCGACTTGTCGGGCCGCGTCCATCTGCGGGACGTACAGATTCGCGATTTCTATCTGCTCCTCGAGTGGACGGCGAAGTCCTTCCACTTCGTCGACGCCTTCAAGAGTGGACGCCCGCCGAGCAAGAAGCCCAAGAAGAAATCGAGGATCGATCTCGACTTTCGGGGGATTCGACTGCAGAACGGCGTCGTCGAGCTGAAATTTCCGTCGTGGCGGATCCGCTTCGACGGCGTCCACATCGAAGGCGCCTTCAGCCTCGGGAACGGTTTGCAGATCGACGCGGAGATCCGCCAGGCTCGCGGTGTCGCCAGCGTCGCGTTCCTGGCGAAGTTTCTGCGTCGAGGCGAGCTCTCGCCGATCTGGCGCAAGCGCATCGCCGCCGCGCCCGGTGGGGTGTTTCCCTTCTCTTCCCTCCGTCTGTCGCGCTTTGTGTGGCGTCACGATGGCTTCGAGCTGACCAAGCTCGAGCTGGTCGTCGACGACTCGACGATCGGCGTCGGAGGGCGCATCGGTTTCCACAAAGGGCTGCAGCTCGACACGAGACTGACGGCGCGTTTCAAAGGTGCCGGTAGCCTGGCGACTGCGATTTCGCTCGGCGAGCTGAAGGGCGATCTCGACCTCGACCTCCAACTCGTCGCGAAGATCCCTTCGCCGCTGAGCGTCTCCAAGCTGCTCGAGCTCGCGGGCTCTGGCAAGAACACGCCGATCTCTCTGCGGGTGCGCAAGCTGTCGTCGCCGCGTGTGCGCTTCCTCGGCGTCGAGCTCGTCGACGCATGGGTCAGCTTCAAGAGCGCGCTCGTGCTCAACGGCGTGTCGGACCACCAGCTGAAGATCTCGTCATTCGATTTTCGTTCGAAACAAGGGAAGATGCGAGGCTCGGCGGAATTCGATGTCGGGCCGGCGGTGTTGAGCAAGAACAAGTACCGCGTCGAGACGGTCTTCGAGAAACTCCAGCTAAGCCAGATCGTACGCGGGCTTCGCTTGCCAGCGCTTCGTCGGCTCCGCGATCTCGGCGCCTGGGTCAGCGGTCGACTCAAGCTCAGCGGTGTGATCGACTGCGCGAGCCGGTATTGTGTACCGCCCACGACCTACAGCCCGCGGGCGCCGAGCAAGGTCAGCCCGGATCTGGTGATCGGCTCGAACCACGGGTCGCGTCGTTTGACGGTGCTCGAGTCCGAAACCAATGGTGCCCGGCTGCCCGAATTGACGATCGACTTCGGCACCGGCGAGCTCCGATTCTGGAATTATCGCGGGATTTTGGCCGCGATACGCAAATAGCGAGCGTCGATGAAGCGCTTCTTTACCCGCCAGATTCGCCTGATTGGGCGAGTCGTCAGCGAATTCGCCGCGTTCGTGCGTTTCGTCGTGGGCTTCGCCTATCTCCTCGTCGCCCGCTCGTTCTTCTACGTAATGGCGCTCTACCTGGTGGTCTACTTCACCGTCAGCACGAGCCACTTCACCCGCTTTCTGAACAACCTCGTCTCCGACACGATGCCCGGGCGGCTCTACTTCGGCCAGGTCATCTGGGGACCGATGCCCTGGCGGGTTCAGGTTTTCTTCTTCTCGGCGACGCCGCCGGACGACGAGCCGGCGATCCGCGCGCGCTACGTCGACACCTCGATGAACCTGCGGCGGCTGATCGTTTCGTTGTTGAGCAACGCGCTGTGGAACGACAACCTGCTCGACCTCTACTTCGAGGAGACGACCGTTCACGATTCGGAGACGCGTCTGGTCTTCGACGACCAGATGAATTTCATCTTCCTCAACACCTGGAACGACCGCTCCCCAGGCGTCGGCGATGGCACGTTCGTGCGCGTGACGATGCCGGACATCAAGCTCGTGCGCGGCTCGGTGCATCTGCGCTTTCCTTTCGCCACGATCGACGTCGATCTCGACGATCTGACCTCGAAGCTCTACGTCGACGGTGATCGCGTGAAGGTCTACGGGCCGACGATCAATATCCGCCGCGGCTCGATGCAGTTCTTCCCGGGCACCGCCGAAGCGAGGAAGAAGCCGCTGCGCTTCGACTGGCGCCAGATGCGGATCTCGTCGTTCTTCACCGACGGGCGAATGATCCGCATCGACAAGGGACACGGCTTCTTCCCGCGCTCGGGGATCAACTTCTCCGGCTTCATCAACGTCGACGATCCCCTGAGCTTCGATCTGCAGACCGAGCTCGATCTGCGCTCCGACGACGTGCTGGTCCGCCAGTTCATCGGGGACCAGCTCAAGGGTCCGCTGCGGGCGAAATTCCGGCTACACGGCACCCTCGACGATGTCGCCGCGGTCCTCGACCTGAAAAGCCCAACGCTGAGCGTCACGGGGCTCAGCGTTGCCGCCCTCGCGCTCAAGGGCCGCTTCCAGAAGGACTACTGGGTCAATCCCCTCGGCGAGTACGCCTATCACATCGATTCGCTGAGCGGAAAGATGCTCGGTGGCACGCTGAAGGTGGAGAAGGCGGTCTACAAACCATCCTGGACCGTGACCAAAAGCGCCAAACCAAAACGGCGCGGCAAGAAGCCCGGGCGCCCCGTGCCAATCGGCACGATTGTCGATGGATTTCAAATCAAGGGCCGGCTGACCAACGTTCGACTCGACGCGCTGGCACGCTATCTCGCCAGTCGAGCGCGTTTGGGGGCGGAGCGCAAGCTCGTCGAGCGTTTTCCCTTCCTCAGCGGGACGCTGAACGGCACGATCGATCTGACGCGCAATCGCCTGAGCCACACGATGACCGCGGGGCTGAACCTCAAGGTCCAACAGGAGCGGGCGCGGGCGTTTCTCGCGCGGACCTATTCGGTCATCGGCGACGTCGGCTTGCTCTTTCGTGACCCGGGCACGAGCGGCCTCGATCTCGATCCGACGCACTGGCGCGTCACGGCGAACCGGTTGCGGCTGATCTCTGGCCGCGATCGCCTTCAGCTGTCGGGCTGGTTCGATTGGGTCGACGAGACGGCGGATCTGCGGTTCTCGGGGGAGATCGCCCGGCTGCGCGACCTGCTCGCGCATTTCGGGCGTCGTGACGTCTCGGGGCGTCTGCTCATACAGGACGGTCGGCTGCTCGGTCGCTGGGAGAATCCGAGCGTCTCGTTGCGCGCACAGATCGACGATGCGGAGTACGGTGAGACGAAGCTCGGGCAGGTCAAGGGGCGCGTGCGCATTCGAAACGGGCTTTTGGCGGCTGACAACGTGGTGCTTTTGCCCAAATGGGCCAAGCGCCTCGGCGGCAATCTGACGATCAAGCTCTACGATGCCTCGATCTTCAAGATCTCCGAGAGCTTCCCCGTGACGCTCCATCGCTTTGAAGCTCAGCGCCTCGATCTGCGTCTCTTCGACCGCCGGATCCCTCTCGAAGGGCCGATCGACATCAGCAATGTCACACTGAGCACGACCCTCTCGCGCTTCTGGCCCAATCTGCGGCTCTCGGGGCGCTTCGACGGGCGCACGCTGACGGCGATGGGCGAGCGCATTCGCCTCGTCCGCGGCGAGTTTCGGATCACCCGCGACGCCCTCGACCTCGATCAGTTCGAGCTCTTCGTCGGCATCGCGGGGCAGCGCCTCGCTGGGCGGGCGCACTACGATCGGCGCAAGCACGACGTCGACGTGACCTTCAACGTGCGAAAGTTCAACCTACGCACGCTGCGGACCGTACGGCATCAGCGCGTGCCGCTGTTCGGCGTGGTCTCCTTCAACCTGCGCGCGACGGGCAACGTCGACCAGATCCGCCTCTCGGGATCCGCCGAGTTCGACAAGCTGCGCTACGACTCCTTCAACCTTGGCTCGGCGCGGATTCGTCTCGTCGATCGGGGGCCGCTCAAGACCGCGATCGTCGCCGACCGCTTCTTTCATGACCTTCGGCTGCTGCCCGGCGCGATGTTGCGATTTTCCGGTCGCTATCCGGTCGGGCTGAAGGCGACCGTCGCCACACAGGAGAAGAAGCCGCTCGATCTTCGCGAGCTGCTGCCGAATCTGAAGAAGCGCTTCACCCAGGCGAAGCTCTCGG
>JAGQJP010000076.1 GCA_020430585.1 Myxococcales bacterium
CACTGCGCGGCGATCTCGTTCCAGACGTGAGGATACTGGTGCAGCTCGAAGTGCGCCTCGACCCAACGGGCGATCTCGGACCAGATCGGCTGCGGCAGATCGTGGCTCTCTTCGAATGCGTCGTCAATTTCGGTGATATCGATTTCGATCATCGTGCTCCCTCCGCGGGGGCCACGATACCAAAGGCGCGCCTCAGATGTCGAGGGCCTTCGCCGGGAGGTCGTCGGGATCGCGGTAGGTGCCGCCGATCCGGTCCCAAATCGTGAAAAATTGCCCGTAGTTGTACTTGTTGTACCAGTGATGCGCGGTGTGGTGGCCGGTGTAGTTGACGATCTTCCAGGGGATGAAGCTGACGCGATCGTGGATCAGCACCGCCCAGACCGTGACGAAGCTCAGAAACGAGAGGTAGACCACGATGTGCACGGGGAAGAGAAAGGCGCACAGGTGGTGCGGAAAGGCCTGGGCGAACGAATCGAGGGGATGGAACGCCACCGAGGCCCAGGGCGTGGGTTTGCGAAACTGGTGGTGTTTGAGGTGGATGTGCTTGTAGAGGGCCGGATGGTGCAACCAGCGATGAATCCAGTAGATCATCGTCTCGGTGACGATCAGCACCACAAGCGCCGAGAGGAAGAACCAGCCCCAGCCGAAGTCCGAGATGTTGAAGTAGACGCGCGTGTACCCGTGGTCGATCAGGTAGTGAATCGGCGCCGTCAAGACCGCGTTGCCGAGCAGCGAGTACATCGCCCACTTCATCGACATCTTGATCTCGTCTTTGTTGCGCTTGTACTTCGGGTGGTACTTCTCTTTCTTCAAGACGAAGAAGTACCAGTAGCTCAGACCCGAGAGCGCGTAGTAGAGGATCGCGCTCGAGATCACGAGGAAGAGGAAGATCCCCCATACGGTTCGCAAATAGTCGGGCAGCGGAAACATACGGTCTCGTCGTGGAACAGTTCGAGTGCTCCCTAGGGTAGCCGATGAAAAATCTCGACGCAACCATCCGCTACGATCGAGCGTGCGAGGGCGCGGACCACCGAGCGTCTCCCGCGTGCGAGTCGAGCGTGCGATGGCGCGGACGATCGAGCGCATCGCGCCGTCGAATCGAGCGCGGCACCTTGGTCGCGCGCGGCGGGGCCGATCGCCCGACGCGGCGGGATCCGCCTCTCAGCGGCCCCAGATCGAGCGCGCCAACGCACGGGCGCGGCCCGCGAGCTGCTCACGCCGCAGCGAGAAGAGGTAGGGGTAGAAGTCGACCTGGATCGTGTGGCGCGACGAGGCGATGTAGCGCTCGCGCATGCCGCGTTGGTAGCGCTCGATTTGGCGACGCATCGCCGCTTCGCTCGGTAGAGCGGCACGACCGACGACGAGATCGGAGACCCACTCGCACTGCGCCTCGGCCAGCGGCATGATCGGGCCGAGCGGCTGAACCAGCCCGATGAAGTAGAGCCCGCGTCGTTTCGGCGGCACGACGTTGAGGAACAGCTCGACTCGATTCTCCTGCACGGGGACGAGAGCGGGATCGAGAAAGGGGAACTCGATGTTGTAGCCCGTGGCGACGATCAATACGTCCGCCTCGACGCGACTGCCGTCGACGAAGCGCACCGCCCCCTCTTCGAGACGTTCGACGTCGGGTTCGATCGTCACGTCGCCGTGGCCGACACGCGCCAGGAGCTCGGGTGACATCGTCGGGTGCTCTTGAAAGAGCTTGTGCTCGGGCCGCGGAACGCCGTAGCGCCGTTGATCGCCCGTGGTCACCGCCAAGAGCCCATGGGCCAACAGACGCGAGACGCCGAGCGGGAGAAAGCTGGCGACGGGCGAGATCACGTGGTCCGTCGGTCGGCCGAAGATGTACTTCGGCAGGATGTAGGCGCTGCGCCGCGTCGAGAGCCAGGTCTTGCGGCAGACCCGCGAGAGCTCGCAGGCGATGTCGACGGCGCTGTTGCCGATGCCGACGACCACCACGCGCTTGTCGACGAAGGGTTCGGGAACCCGGTAGTCGTGGGCGTGCAACACCTCACCCGCAAAATGGCCCTCGAAGCGCGGGTAACGCTTGGAC
>JAGQJP010000679.1 GCA_020430585.1 Myxococcales bacterium
GGTCGGCGTCGTCTTCGGCGGCGCCGGGAGCGGATCGAGCAGGCTCGGTTGTCGCAGCGTCTGGCTGATCACGTGATCGATCGAGACGCGGCGCGTCGACTTGATTCGCCGCTTCACTTCACGGTCGACGAGCATCGCGATCGCCTTGTTTTCCCCGAGGATCGTCCGAAGCGCCAGCGCCTGGCTCACCGGATCGAGGGCCTTGACGCGGTCCGCCCGGTCGCCTTTGAGCCACTTCTTCTCGAGCATCACCTTCATCGCGGTCTCGTAGTAGGCGAACGAGCGACCACCGGTCGCGAGCCACGTGCTGGCGTTCTTCGTGATCGCCACCAGCTCGGGGCTCTTCGTCTTGACGGTCTTGCGCTCGATCTCGGCACGCGTGCCCGACTCGAGCACACGCCAGAGGGCGATGCAACAGATGACGATGACGATGACGGTCGAGCCGATCCAGAACACCAGACTGCGGCTCGATGGCAGGTCGGGTTCGATCGGTATCGGTTGGTTGTGGTCGTGTGTATCGGCTCCGCTCATTCGTTCCACTCCGCTTGACGGCTTAGAAGTTCTCGAAACGCAAAGACTCTGGCAGTCGGGGATCCTTCAGCGGGACCAGCGCCTGGCGCCGGGCGACCCAGAAGAACGCCCCCAAGAATAGCCCACCGACGCCGACCCACGTCGTCAGGTCCAACAACGTCAGGTGGAAGCCGTGCATGTGCGGATTCTCGGGCATCACGAGCCAGTAGATATCGACCAGGTGCATCGCCAACATCCAGATCGCTCCGAAGGCGAGGAACGCCGGCTTGCGCTTGATCGTACGGGGCATCAAGAAGAAGAAGGGCACGACGAAATGGCCCACACCGAGGATCACCGAGATCGTCGCCCAACTCGAGGTCTGGAACGTGTTGATCAGCGCCGTGCCCTCGTGATGCACAACGTACCAACGCTTCGCGAAGAACGCCGTCTCCTCGGGAATGTTGCCGTACCAGTAGAGCATGAACTGCGAGAAGGCGATGTACGCCCAAAAAACGGTGAAGGCGAAGAGCAGCTTGCCCAGATCGTGGAAGTGCTCGAGGTTGACCGCCTGCTTGAGCAGCCCGCTCTGTTTCGCGAGGAGAGTCAAGAGGATCATCGTCGCGAAAATCCCGATCAGACAACCGGCGAAGAAGTAGACGCCGTAGATCGTCGAATACCAGTGCGGGTCCATCGACATGATCCAGTCGAAGGCGGCGAACGAAGTGGTGATCGCGAAGATGGCGATCCCCGGGTAGCTCATGTTCTGCATCGCTTCGGTCAGCTTGGGTTCACCGCTCTGGTCTTGCTTCACCGAACGGCTGTAGTAGAAGAGCCCGAGGAGCGCCCAGATCACCACGTAGACCATCGTGCGCACCGAGAAGAAGCTCTTGTTCAGCCAGGCTTTCTTGCCCTGGACGACGACGTCCTCGACCGAAGCGTGGAGCCAGTGGTGATAGAGGTGTTCGAAGCCCAGAAACAACGGCACCGCGAGGAGCACGAACAGCGGCAGGGTCGCCATCACGTTCTCGGCGACGCGGCGCACGCTGATGCTCCAACCCGCCTTGGAGGCGAAGTTGATCAAGATGAAGAACAAGCCGCCGAGGGCGATTGAGAGAAAATAGAGAAAGGCGACCAGATACGAAAAGCTGAACTGCTCTGGGTGCTCGCCGCGCAGGACGAAAGAGGCGGCCAACCCGATGAGCCCGACGCCGCCGAGGATCGCCGGAAGCTTGTTCCAGGCGTGCCCGTCGGGGACGCGGATGTCGCTGTCGTTGATTGTCGCTGGCTGATGCTCGCTCACGGCCATCTCCTCAGTTCGTACCGCCGTTGGTCGGGGTCAGGGCTTGAGAACGCTGCAACATCCGAACGTACACCGCAATCGCCCAACGGTCTCGCGCTGGAATGACGTTGCGCATCGGTTGCATGTTCAGCTGTTTGAACGCGGCGTTCTGTCCGGTCGTGATCACGTGGAAATAGTAGCCAATCCCCATCGACGCGATCCGCGGATCGTGCAGGTTCGCGGGCTTGGGCAGCCCGGCCTTTCGTCGATAGACGATACCGTTGCCCGTTGCGAGGGGATCGTGACAGGGAACACAATAGATCCCGAAGCGCTCTTGGCCCCGCTTGATCAGCCAGCGGTCGAGCTTGATCCCGCTCGGCAGGGTGGTCGCGAAGGTGCCGTTCACCATGCCCTTGTAGAGATGGTCGTCGATCCGCAGCTGACCGCGGGCGATCGTGCCCGGGACCGGGCGACGCATTCCGCGACCGTCTTTGAAGAGCGGGTCGGGCTCTTGCGGGTCGATGCGCTTTTGCTGGTCCATGTTCGGGTTGAGGTGGACCGGCGGGAGCTCCGAACGATCACCGCGGCAGGAGACCACTCCGACGAGCAGCACGCAGGCGATCACAAAGACAATTCGGTCGTTTCGCATTCTCGCTACCTTTGGCTCATTCGTCGATCAGTTCCACGTTCGTGGAGCCGATCTCCTCGAGGAAGGCGACGGTCTTCGCCTTGTCGAACTTGGGATCCCGCTCTTCGATCGAGATGAAGAACTTGTCGTCGCTGAAGCGCTCGAATCGTTTGGAGCGAAACAGCGAATGGTACAGCTGGGGCAGCTTGTTCAGACCGAGCATGCCGAACACGGCGCCCAACGCGCCAAAGAGCACGCCGAGCTCGAAGGTCACCGGAATGAAGGCGGGCCAGCTGAAGTAGGGCTTGCCCGAGACAACCCAGGGATAGTCGACGACAGAGGTCCAGGTCTGCAGCCCGAACCCGCCGATCGCTCCGGTCAAGGCCATCACCAAGACGATGAAGGGCAACTTCGAACGCTTCATTCCCATCGCGCCGTCGAGACCGTGAACCGGGAAGGGCGTGTGGGAGTCCCAATACTTGAACCCCGCGTCCCGCACCTTCTTGCAGGCTTCGAAGATCGCGTGGGGCGTTTCGAACTCGGCCAACGCCCCGTAGAGCTTGTTCGCCATCGATTACTCCTTTGCCTCCGCGGGGGCGGGTGTCGCCCCGGCGTGGGATTCCTCAGCGTGCGGTGTGTGGCCGTGATGAGGGTTCGCTTGCGGCAGCACGCCCTTGATCTCGGCGACGGCGATCATCGGCAAGAAGCGCAAGAAGAGCAGGAACAGCGTGAAGAAGAGACCGAAGCTCCCGACCAATGCGGCGACGTCCCAGATCGTCGGCGAGTAGTACGCCCAGGACGACGGGAGAAAGTCGCGGGTCAGCGAGGTGGCGACGATCACGAAGCGCTCGAACCACATCCCGATGTTGACGAAGATCGAGATCACGAAGAGCACCTTCACGTTCGTGCGGATCTTCCGGAACCAGAGCAGCTGCGGGATGAAGACGTTGCAGGAGACCATCGTCCAGTAGGCCCACGAGTAGGGACCGAACATCCGACTGATGAAGGTGAACTGCTCGAATTGGTTTCCGCTGTACCAGGCGATGAAAAACTCGATTCCGTAAGCGTATCCCACCATCGTCCCGGTCAAGAGCGTGATCTTCGCCATGTTCTCGAGGTGGCGCATCGTCATGATGTGCTCGAGCTTGAAGGCCCAGCGGGCGATGATCATCAGCGTCAAGACCATCCCGAAACCGGAGAAGATCGCTCCGGCGACGAAATAGGGCGGGAAGATCGTCGTGTGCCAGCCCGGAATCACCGAGGTCGCGAAGTCGAAGGAGACGATCGAGTGGACCGAGAGCACGAGCGGCGTGGCCAGCCCGGCGAGGATCAGATAGGCCACCTCGTAGTGTTGCCAGTGACGGTTCGAGCCGCGCCAGCCGAGGGAGAAAAAGCCGTAGAGCATCCGCCCGAGTGCGCTCTTGGCGCGGTCGCGCATCGTCGCCAGGTCCGGAATCAGGCCGACGTACCAGAACAGAAGCGAGACCGTCCCGTAGATCGTGACGGCGAAGACGTCCCAGAGCAGCGGGCTCCGAAACTGCGGCCACATTTGCATCTGGTTCGGGATCGGGAAGACGTAGTACAACAGCCAAACGCGACCGACGTGAATCGTCGGGAAGAGCAGCGCGCAAGCGACGGCGAAGAGCGTCATCGCTTCGGCGAAGCGGTTGATCGAGGTGCGCCACTTCTGTCGGAAGAGAAACAGAATCGCCGAGATCAGCGTCCCGGCGTGGCCGATCCCGACCCAGAAAACGAAGTTGACGATGGCCCAGCCCCAGCCGGCAGGGTTGTTCAGGCCCCAGATGCCCGTACCCTCATAGAACAGGTAGCCCGTCGAGGCGACCAAGATGCCGAGCAGCGTCACGGCCGCGGAGAAGATGATCCACCACAGCTTGGGCGTGCGGCCCTCGATCGGCGCGGCAATCGCTTCGGTGACCTCGTGAAACGATTTGCCGCCCAGCACCAGCGGGACGCGCCGATCGACTCGTTCGATTTGTTCAACGCTCTGAACCATTGACTACACCAACTTCGGATTGGGGTTGCGGAGCTTTGCCAGGTACGTCGTGCGCGGCTGCACGTTCAGATCGGCCAAGAGGCTGAAATGGCGCTCCGAGAGCCGGTTCTTGGCGACCAGGCTCGTCGGATCGTTCTTGTTGCCGAAGGCGATCGCGTTGGACGGACAGGCCTGCGCGCAGGCGGAGATCACGTCGCCTTCGCGGACGTTGCCGTTGCGACGCGGGTCGACCTTGGCGTTGATCTTCGCCTCTTGGATCCGCTGCACGCAATACGAGCACTTCTCGACCACCCCGCGGAAGCGAACCGTCACGTCTGGGTTGCGCTGCAAACGCAAGAGCGGTGTGTCGGCGTCGTTGCGCGACGAGAAGTTGTAGAAATTGAAGCGCCGCACCTTGTAGGGGCAGTTGTTCTTGCAGTAGCGCGTGCCGATGCAGCGGTTGTAGGCGATGTCGTTCAGCCCCTCGGGGCTGTGCAGCGTCGCGCCGACGGGACAGACGTTCTCGCAGGGCGCGTTCTCGCAGTGCTGACAGGGCAGCGGCTGGATCACGATCTGCGGCTCGTTCTCCAGGCGCTGCTTGTCGTAGGTCGGGCGGTTGTTCTGGAACGTCGGCGCCGTGAAGTAGCGGTCGATCCGGATCCAGTGCATCTCACGCCCGTTCATCACCTCTTTTTTTCCGACGACCGAGACGTTGTTCTCGGCCTGGCAGGCGATGGTGCAGGCGTTGCAGCCGATGCAGGCGTTGAGATCGATCGTCATCGCCCACTGCAGGCCGCCCCGCTTGTTCGGTTCTTTCCAGAGCGACTTGTGGGCCCGGCCCGGAAGCATGTCGAAGTTGCCCCAGCGCTTCTTGAAGCTCTCGGCCTTGTAGTCCTTGATCTCGAAGTCGCGGACCAGCGGGCGGAACCGGTGCGTCAGCGGCTCGACGAGGGTACCGTGCTCCTGTGTCGACGCCAGATCGTAGTGGCCGTCGGCCCTCGAGAGCTGCGCTCCCCAGCCGAAGTAGCGCATCTTCGTCGTCTGAAGCGCGTAGGCGTTGAAACCGCCGCCATACTTCTTGTGGAAGAGGCGGCTTCCCTTGGTACGCCCGTATCCGAGGGGTAGTACCAGCGTGTTGTCGGCGATTCCCGGCACCAGCCAGGCGGCGAGCTTCATCGTGCGCCCGCCGAAGCCGAGGGCGACGATGTCACCGCTCTTGATCGACTTCGCCTTCGCCGTTTTGGGCGAAAGGAGTAGCGCATTGTCCCATGTCAGCTTGGTGATCGGGTCCGGAAGCTCTTGCAGCCAGGCGATATTGGCGTAGCGCCCATCGCCGAGGGTCGGGTCGATGATGAAGTTCAGCTCGAGGCCGTTCCCGCTGGGGCTCTTCAGTTGCGCCAATTGCCCGTCCAATTTGTCGTAGCTCAGCGTCGGACGGGAGGTCGGCCGCGGCAGGGTGACCAGGCCGTCGTGGAGCCAGGTCTGCCAGCGCTTTTCGAAGTCGGCACCCGGCGCGAGCTTCTTCCACGTCGACTCGACGATCTTGTGGGACGCCGTTTCAGGCAGCTCGGCGAGGCGCGAGAGGAGCTCGAGCTCGTTGACCGTTCCGTAGAGCGGGGCGATCAGCGGTTGCTGAATCGTGACGGTTCCGTCGGTGGCGCGCAGATCGCCCCAGCCCTCGAGAAAATGGCTCTTGGGCACGTGCCAGGTCGCCACGCTCGAGGTCTCGTCGAAGAAACTCGAGAGGTGCAGGGTCTTGACGCCTTTGAGCAGCGCGCCGAGGTTGGTGTCGGCTGGAGAGGCGTAGACCGGGTTACCCGAGAGGATCACCACCGTGCCGAACTTCTTGCCCTGGAGATCGAGGACGAGCTGGTCGAGGGTGCCGAGCTCCGGCTCGTTCAGGCGTTCGACGAGTTGCAGCGGCTTGTCGTCGCCGACGTTGCCGAGGTGATCGTTGAGCCGCAGCGCGAGGGCGTGAACCCAGGCCGGTTGGCGCTCTCCGACGGTGACGACCGAAGAGCCGCGATGCGACTTGAGGTCGCCTGCCACCTCGTGTACCCAGAACGTCAGCTGCTTGGCATCGTGGCCGCTGCTTTTCGACGCCGCGTTGGCCCAGGTCTCCACGCTGTTGCCGTTGCCCTTGACCGCGGCGAAGAGCGCCTTGAGAAAGCCCCCGCAGTGCGAGGCCGGCAGGCGCAGTCGGTTGTCCGCGGTGAGGCCGGTGTTGCTGTATCGTGGCTCGATCGCGTAGAGTCGGCTCATCGTCGCACTCGTTCGCTCACCCGGCTTGCGAGTCTTGGCGAAGAGGCGCGCATTGCGCAGCGTATCGCCCTCGGTGGCCAGCAGATCGGAGTCGATCGCCACCGTCACGCGAGCGCGATCGAGATGGTAGAGCGGCGCGAACGTCCCCGCCCCGACGAGCGCCAGCCCTGCGCGCTCGTTCTCCCGATCGAAGGGATCGTGCCGAAAGAGCTTCGCCCCGCGGAACTTGGTGGTGAAGAACTTCAGCAGGTCGATCAGCGTCGGCGATGGGGTCGAGTCGACGACCAGCGCGAGCCCCGAGCCGCTCTCCCGAAGCTTCTTGAAGTGTGCTCCGAGCTCCTTCCAGAGCGTCTTCCAGCCGATCGGTTTGCCCGCTCGCTTCGGCTTCTTGCTGCGGTTCGGATCGTAGAGGTGCATCACCTCGGCCTGGCTCCAGGCATCGGAGGCACCGCTGCGCAGACCGTCCGGGTTGCTCATCGGGTGTTTCGGGTTGCCCTCGATCTTTGTCGGGCGCCCCTCTTGGCTCTCGACCAAGAGCCCGACCACTTTGCCGCCGACATAGGCGCCGGTCGCGTAGTAGAGCGGCGATCCCGGGATCAGGTCCTCTGGCCGGCGTGTATAGGGCATGATGTATTCGACGGGTTTGCGAATGCAGCCCGAGACGCCGAGACCGGCGAAGGCCATCGAGGCGCCCATCAGCCCGAGGAATTTGCGGCGATCGATACCCTGATCCGACGAGAGGTTCAGCTCACCTGTCGACCACTCGTCTTTGAGCGCCTCGTCACCCACTCCGCCGCGGGAGAGGTCCTCGAGGCTGCGAAAATAGAGTTTCTCTTCGCTCTGGTCCATGTCCGTCAGCTTCTCGTTGTTCATCGATGGCACCCCGAGCAGTGCAGCGGGGGCTCGACGGTGCGTTTGCGGTGTGGATCCGTCTTGGGATCGTAGTTGGCGATCTTGGCATCCCAGCGCATGTTGGTGATCTGGGAGACGGGTCGCAGATTCGGCGTCGGGTTGCGGTGGCAGTCGAGGCAGAAACCCATCGAGAGCGACTTCTTCTGCTCGACGACGTCCATCGTGTCGACTCGGCCGTGGCACGAGATGCAGCCCACCCCGGCGGCGAGGTGCACGCGATGGTTGAAGAAGGCGTAGTCGGGCAGCATGTGCACCCGCACCCACTTGATCGGCTTGTCTTGCTTGAAGGCCAGGCGCAGCGGAGTGAGCGTCGGTCGCTCTTTGCGCACCGTCGTGTGGCAGAGCATGCAGGTCTCCGCGGGCGGTACAGCAGCATAGAAGCCGCGCTCGATCGTGTTGTGGCAGAATCGACAGTCGAGTCCCAGGTCGCCTGCGTGGACTTTGTGGCTGTAGGCGATGGGTTGCTTGGGGCGGTAGCCGACATCGGTGAACTCGGGCGAGAAGAAGTACCAAACACCGGCGATGGCCGCGAGCGCCACCACCGGAAGACCGACTCCGATGGCATGCGGTAGCTTGTTTGTCCAACTAGGGAAAATTACTGCCACTTGTTTTTCCTCTTGCTGCGGTTTTTCGGCCCAACCCTGTGAACGGTGTTACCCAATAACTTAAAGCGCGATTTTCTTCAAGACTATTTTCGATTTACACGCGTTTGCGATTCGTTATCTTTAATGCCCGGTTCCAGTCCGACGAGCGACCTGACGTAGTGCGTGAGCGCCCACAGCTCGCGTCCGCTGAGCTTGGGATGCCAGGCGGGCATCGGCGTACCGGGAATACCCGTGGCAATGGTCCGGAAAACGTCGCTCGGTCGATTTCCGCCTCGCAGCTGGTACTTTTTGAAGGCGGGGGCGAGCGTCGGCCCATATTCCGTCGGAACCGATAGCGGCTGACGCGGATTCGCGCGCAGCGGAAGCCTCTCGTTTACGGGTAGCCTCGATTGCAGCCGCCGAATCTCGTCTTCGCCGAGGTAGCTCGGATGGCATTGCCAGCAGCGGGCCACGCCGTGGTAGACTACGCGTCCGCGGCGCCGCGCCTTGTCCGCGTCGCGCGCCCAGGGGTCGTGCGGCAAGGGAAGTGGCGTTCCGACCTTCTCCTTGCGCCAACGCGGAGAAAAGGTCTTGATGTACTGCACGATCGCCTTTAGCTCGGCCGGCTCGACGGTGCTCCACGAGGGCATGTGTGTTCCTGGAACACCCGTCCTTAGAAGGCGCAACAGATCCCGGTCGGGAGGAAGTTGATCGCCCAGCACCGACGTGTACTTGAAACGTCCCTTCGTGAAATCGCGCGGCATCGGATTCATCTGTTCTTGGCCCGGAACGTTGCCGTCGCCCTTGCGTCCGTGACAACCCACGCAATACCTCAAATAGGCTCGGTGACCCCGATTGAGGGTTCTCGCCGAAACGCTCGTGCCGCCCAAGACGAGCGGCTCTTTGAACGAATCGCGCTGGCATCCGATCGCCCCGAACACGACGACCTGCAGGGCGAGTAGCCCCAACAGCCGTTGCAGGGTGAGGCCCACCGTTCTGTGCGCTCGCGCCGACATCCCGCTCATCTCTTCGGCGGCCGGAGCACGTGTCGTGAGCGGTGGAAGATCTCGTCCAGCCCGATCTCCGTCGACTCGTAGAAGCCGCGGATCGCACCGTCGCGGTCGACGATCGCGAAGCGCGCGCTGTGGGCGATGTCGATGATGCCCTGGCCGTTCGGCTTCTTGTCGCCCATCGCCTGCTTGAAGCCGTCGATGATCAAGGTGACCAGCTTCTTGCGCTCACCGGGCTTCGAGGTGACGAAGGTCCAGCGCTTCGGATCGGCGCCGTAGCGGCGCATATACGCTTTGAGTACCGCTGGGCGGTCGGTGTCGGGGTCGACGCTGATCGATAGCAGGCGAATCGGAACGTCGGCCGCGTCGTACTTCGCCTGGAGCTTGCCCATCTGCTGGGTCAGCTTGCCACAGATCATCTGGCAGCTCGTGAAGAAGAAGTTGACCACCGTGACGTGGCCCTTGAGCCGCTCGAGCGTGAACGGCTTCCCATCCTGATCGAGTAGCTCGAACGCTGGAAGTTGATACATTTTCTTCGGCGGCTCGGGAATGTGCCGAAGGTACACGCGCAAAATCGGGATCGTGATGAAGCCGACGATTCCGGCGACGACCCACGGGCTGCGCCACCACGGAATGGGCGGGCGGTCGCTGGGCCTACGCTCGGAGGTTCCGCTTTCCGCTTGCATCGTTCGGTGCTCCTCGGCGATCAGCTGCGGCGTGTGGCGCGCAAGGCGAAAACGAAGGCTACCGCGCCGAAGACGCCGAGCCAGAGAAAGCTCGCCCCGAGGCCGAGCGGTGTGAGGGTCGTCGTCTCCGGCGCTAGCGACAATCGAATTGCCGCGGTTCCGTGCGCCAGCGGATTGGCGAGCATCGCCGTGTGCAGCCAACCCGCCCGCGGCGGAAAGAGCGCTCCGGACATGACCCACAACGGCAAGAGCGCGATGCTCATCAGGGCGTGATACGCCTGGGTCGAGTTGAGACGCCAGGCGATGGCGAAATTCGCTGCTGTCAGCCCGCTCGAGAGCAGGACGATCGCGCCGAAGAGGCTCAGCCAGTTGACGCTTGCCAGCTCGACACCGGCGAACGGGGCGCCGATCAGAAAGAGCATCACCTGGATCAAGGTCACGCTGACGACTCCCAGCAGCTTGCCCCCGATCATCGAGGCGCGACTGCCCGGGGCGCAGAGGACCGCCTGGAGGAATCCGGACTGGCGATCCTCGATCACGCTCATCGTGGCGAAGATCGAGGTGAAGAGCACGAGCATCACCAGCGCGCCGGGGAAGAAGAAGTGCAGATAGTGCCCGTCGGTGGTTCCCGGCAAGGAGATGCTGCTGCCGAATCCGAAGCCGAGCATCAGCCAAAAGACGATCGGTTGCAGCACCAGCCCGAGCCAGCGTGAGGGCTCTTTGCGCAGCCGGAGCAGATCACGACGCCAGAGGGCGCACAACATGCCCCACTCTTCCGCCAGCGTCCGTTGGGGCGTGGTTGTCGGCATCACCTCGGGTTGTACCCCTTCCAGTTGGGTCATGCGCGGCCTCCGTTCGCACCCGCCGTCTCGTCGCCGAGCGTCGCCTCGAGGGCGTGGCCGGTGAGCGCCACAAAGACGTCGCCCAAGGTGGCCGAGCGGACCTCGATCGCTCGAATCCCACAAGGCGCCGCGACCTCGACGACCTGCGGCAACCAGCGCTGCCCATCGTCGCACTCGACGTGCAACGCTCCGTCGATCACCGAGTGGGGAAGCGCAAGGGGAGCCAACGCTTCGGCGAGCTCGTTTGGCTTTGCGGCGCGCAGGACGATACGATCGGGTGCGACCCGGGATTTCAGCGTGCTCGGCCGCGAGACGGTGATGACCCGTCCACGGTCGAGGATCGCGAGGCGGTCGCATTGTTCCGCTTCATCGCTGCGGTGCGTGGCGACAATCACCGTGATCGGTGCCTCCGCGCGCGTCGCGGTTCGCCAGGACCGCAGGTACTCCCAGAACGCGCGGTAGCTGCGCTCGTCGAGGCCGCTCGTCGGCTCGTCGAGCAATAGCAGTCGCGGATTGCTCAGCAGGGCCCGGGCGAGATCGACCTTGCGCTTCATTCCCCCCGAGAGCGTGCTCACCGCCTCGTCGCGCCGCTCGAGCAACGCGCCCAGTTGGAGCAATTCACGCGCTCGCTCGCGCCAGCTCCCGGGTAGCGCGTGGATTTGCGCGTGCAGCCCGAGGTTCTCCCAGATCGTCAGGCGCTCGTCGAGACTCGGGCGTTGGAATACGACCGATAGCTCGCGGCGCCAACGCCGATCGGGGCTGGTCAGGGCGACGCCGCGGTAGCGAAATCCGCCGCTCGCGGGGCGCTGAAGGCCAGCGCAGAGCGAGAGCAACGTCGACTTGCCGCTGCCGTTGGGACCGAGCAGCCCGAAGAGCTCGTCCTCGCCGATCGCGATCTCGACGTCCTCGATCGCGACGCGCGCGCCATGGCGGAAGGTCACCTTCTCGATCGCCAGCAGCACGTTTCGCGGATCGGCGTCGCGTGGTGCGGTCGGGAGGTTGGCGGTTCGGTCGTTCAAAATAGCGCTTTGTCGATGATCAAGCCGACACCGAGGGCCGGGAGGTAGATCAGAGAAACGATGAAGAGCTGCCGCGCCCAACCTGGGCCAGCGCTCGGCGTCATGCCGCGCAGGCAGACCCAGATGAACCATCCACCGAGGCCGATCGCCGTGGCAAAATAGAGCACGCCCGCAACCTTGAGCGGCACGAGCAACAGACTCGCCACGAGCAAACCCACGGTGTAGACGAACGCCTGGCGCTTGGCGCTCTCTTCGCCGTAGACCGCCGGGAAGATCTGAATCCCGGCGCGCTCGTAGTCGCGGCGGTAGCAGATCGCGATCGCCAGAAAGTGGGGGATCTGCCAGAGGAAAAGGATCGCGAA
>JAGQJP010000680.1 GCA_020430585.1 Myxococcales bacterium
CGCTACAATATCGTAGATGAACGCCAGAATGAAACGGCTCGGGTACGCGCTCGTCGGCATCTCGATCTGGTTGCTCGGCGTTGCTCTTGCCATGGGCCAGATCCCGACAGACCGCGGCGAGATCAAGCGGTTGAAGCTTCAGGCGGAGTCGGCCTTCCAGCGCAAGCGCTATCGCGTCGCGATCACGCGCCTTGCGCGGCTGAGGCAGCTCGAGCCAACTCAGGCGGATTACCTGCTCTCGATCGCCCGCTGCCACGACCTGTTGGGTGAGGACGAAGCGGCGATTCTCTTTTATCGTCACTACCTGGCGCGCATCCCGAGGAGCCCACTGCGCGAGAAGATCGAGGCTCAGCTCCGCGCCATCACGACGCGGCTGCGCACCAAGGCGCGGCACTATCGAATCGTGAGCGTGCCGAGGGGCGCGGCGATCCTCGTCGACGGCAGGCTCCGCGGCGTCGCTCCTTTGGAGATCTGGCTCGCCAACGGCGTGCGGCGGATCGAGCTGCGCCTGGCCAAATATCGTGGCGAGACCAGGATCCTGCGCGTCGCGTCGGGCCCCAAGCTGCGGCTCTCGATCGCTCTCGCGCCTCTTCCGACCTTCGGACGGCTGCGTGTCATCGGCGATGTCGACGGCGCTCGCGTCTACCTGGACGGCCGATTGATCGGGACGACGCCACTGGTCGACAAGGCGATTCGCACAGGGAGCCACCGGCTGCGCGTGACGGCCCGCGGACGGCGACCGTACGAGCTGCGCATCGCGATTGAAACCGACAAAGAGCTCGAGCTGCGTCCGCATCTCGAACCGCTGCCACCGATCACGCACGGCCCGACGCCGCGCCCCACGAGCCGACGCCGGCCCTTCACGGTCGCCGCGTGGACGACCCTCGGGAGCGGGGCGGCGCTGCTCGCGACGGGCATCGCGCTCTTCTTCGTCGCCCGGGACAAGATCGCCACGTTCAACGATCGCGCCAAGACGCCGCAATCCGAATGGACCGAGTCCTTCGTCGCCAGCACCAACGCACTGCGCCAGAGTGGCTTTCGGTACCACAAGACGAGCCTGGCGCTGATGGCGATCGGCGGAGCCGCGCTCGCCACCTCGATCGTGCTCTTCATCGTGCGACCACGAGCGGTCGAGCGCATTTCGAGTCGCACGAGCCTGAGCATCATGCCCTCGCGGCGCGGGATCGCCGCGGTCGGCAGCCTTCGCTTCTGACGCGTTCCGCGCTCGTGTGGCGGCCCGGTTGCCGTGCGACCCAATTGCCGGCGCGTGTGGCGGACTCGGTTTCCTTGCAACCCGCCCCGTGATATGATCGGTCGCCATGAGGTGCCAAACCACCCCCACGAGGGGCACACCCCGCACGGGCTCGCGTGCGCACCGCTCGAGATGAAGGACACGCCGCCCAGCACCTCATCCGGACCGCTGCTGTGCAAAGTGTGTCACCGCGAGTTCGTCTCGAGGCCAGAGGACCCGATCACGAGCTGTCCCGACGACGGCGCTCCGCTCGTCCCACTGCTCACCGACGATCCGCTGCTCGGCACGGTGTTGGACGGGCGCTTCGCCATCGAAGAGCTCATCGGCGCCGGCGGGATGGGCCGCGTCTACCGGGCCCAACAACTCTCGATGAAGCGCGAGGTCGCGGTCAAGGTGCTGCCGCGCGACCTCTCGAGTGAGCCTGACGCGGTCAAGCGCTTCCTGCGCGAAGCCCAGGCGGTGAGCCGGATCTCCCACCCCAACGCGATCGTCGTCCACGACTTCGGCCACACCACCGAGGGCGTGATGTACCTGGCGATGGAGTTCGTGCGCGGCCGCACATTGGCAGAGCTGATCCACGACAAGGGCGGCATGGACGTGCCGACGGTCTGCGAGATCGCCGCGCAGATCTGTGCCGCCCTCGCGCACTCGCACGGACAGCAGATCATTCACCGCGACCTGAAGCCGGAGAACGTGATGGTGATCTCGCCTCCCGGCGAGGGGCGGCTCGTGAAGGTCCTCGACTTCGGGCTGGCGAAGCTGCGCGAGGGCGACCAGAGCTCGACCGAGCGCGGGATCATCTGCGGAACGCCGAAATACATGAGCCCCGAGCAGGTGATGGGCGATCCCGTCGACCCGCGCTCGGACATCTACTCGCTCGGGGTGCTGCTCTACGAGATGCTCAGCGGCGCCGTTCCGTATCACGGCGACTCGCCGATCGGCGTGGCGATGCAGCACATCCGCTCGATACCGCCACCCCTCGCCGAACGGAGCCCGCGTTCGCTCGACCCGTCGCTGGTCGAGCTCGTGCACCGCTGCCTCGCCCGCGATCCGGCTGAGCGTCCGCAGTCAGCGGACGATCTGCGCCGCTCGCTGCTCCTGGTGGCGACGGCGAGCATGGGGCAGAGTCCGATGCTGAGCGGCGATCCGTCGTCGCGACCGACGATATCGCAAAATATGACGACACCGACGCCTCCAACGATGACGTTGCCCTCTGGCCCAGGCACAGATCCGCGCCACCGTCATTCGCGGGCGCTCTGGCTGCTCGTCGCTACGATGGTCGTCGTGCTCGCGTTGGCTGTCGCCGTGCACCTGTCGAAGACCGGGACCGAGACGAACCGCGATCCAGGCGGACGCTCGATGCGCCGCGACCCTCCCGAGCAGACGCCGCCTCCACCCCGCAAATCCATCCCCCCGATCGCCAAGCTGCCGCTGGTCGACGTGAATGACCCCGTTGACGCAACGCGGGGACCTGACGATGCGAACGGCGGCGTCGGTCTACTAGCGCCCGCTCCCGATGCGATGCGCGACGACGTGCGCGCCTCGACGTCCGAAGCAGACCGAGATGACGTGCGGGCCCCGACGCTCGATACAAAGCGCGACGACGTGCGCGCCTCGACGTCGGATACGAGCCGCCAGGAGGTGCTGACCCCGACGCGGCTCCACGAGAAGCCGAAGCGCAAGCGGCGGGGCAAACACCGCGACCCCTTCTTCCGCGTCCCGGGAATTCGCCACCGCTGACGGCGGGAAAAATCGTGTACCTCGTCGGGGCGGTGGTATCATCGGTACGACGATGAGGGCCAACAGATGACCACCGACGCGCTCGACGCCTATCGCAAGCTCCTCGAGATC
>JAGQJP010000077.1 GCA_020430585.1 Myxococcales bacterium
AGCGCCGCCGAACCCTTGGCCGATCGACTCGACTTCGACCTCGAGCGCTGGATGATCGACGTCGAGCTGACCTGCATTCGTTGCGGCCTCTTCGTCTGTGACGACGCCGAGGTCGCCCTCTACGAATCGCGCTCCCTCGCGCTGCACCCGGCGTTGACCCATCAAGCGCTCGAGCTCGACCTCGCGCGCTATCTCCTCTCGGACGATTACCACGCGCTGCGACGTGCCTTCTCGATCGCCATCGGCTGACCCGATCCCGGTCTCGCGAGAATCGGGCCCGGGGTTGCCAAATCTTCGCGGCGGTGTATAGTGGGGGGCGCGACTTTGCGGGTATCCCGCTTTCGACAACTTGATCTAGATCAAGTCGCCACCTGACGGGTGTCATCATCCCGTGATGATGTCTCTGTCATAGTTGAGAACGGCACGTGGGCAAACCGACTCGAGAGGTATGGAATGAGCGGAGAGTTGGAGCGGTTCCGGTACGACGATGACGTGGTGAGGAAGTTCGTCGCGGCGACGCTGTTGTGGGCTGTCGTCGGGATGCTGGTCGGTCTGATCCTCGCCCTTCAGTTGGTCATGCCGGCGTTGAATTTCGGACCCTGGTTCACCTTTGGGCGGTTGCGCCCACTACACACCAACGCAGTGATCTTCGCCTTTGCCGGCAATGCGCTCTTCGCGGGGATCTACCACTCGTCACAGCGGCTGCTCAAGACGCGGATGTTCTCCGACGCCCTGAGCCGCTTCCACTTCTGGGGCTGGCAGGCGATCATCGTCTCGGCGGCGATCACGTTGCCCCTCGGGTTCACCCAGGGCAAGGAGTATGCCGAGCTCGAGTGGCCGATCGACATCGCGATCGCCGTCGTCTGGGTCGCCTTCGCGGTGAACTTCTTCGGCACCCTGGCCAAGCGGCGCGAGCGACACCTCTATGTGGCGATCTGGTTCTACATCGCCACGATCATCACCGTCGCGGTGCTGCACATCTTCAACAACCTGGCGATCCCCGCCGGAGCATTGAAGAGCTATCCGATCTACGCCGGCGTGCAAGACGCGTTCATGCAGTGGTGGTACGGCCACAACGCCGTCGCCTTCTTCTTGACCACGCCATTTTTGGGCATGATGTACTACTATCTACCCAAGGCCGCCGAGAGGCCCGTCTACAGCTACCGCCTCTCGATCCTGCACTTTTGGTCGCTCGTCTTCCTCTACATCTGGGCCGGACCGCACCATCTGCACTATACGGCGCTTCCCGAGTGGGCCTCGACCCTCGGGATGCTCTTCTCGGTGATGCTCTGGATGCCCTCCTGGGGCGGGATGATCAACGGTCTGTTCACGCTGCGCGGCGCCTGGCACCGCGTGGCACAGGATCCCGTGCTGAAGTTCTTCGTCGTCGCCGTCACCTTCTACGGGATGGCGACCTTCGAGGGGCCGCTGCTCTCGATCAAATCGGTCAACTCGCTCTCGCACTACACCGACTGGACGATCGGCCACGTCCACGGCGGCGCCCTGGGCTGGAACGGCTTCCTCGCCTTCGGGATGATCTACTGGCTCGCGCCGCGCCTGTTCCAGACCAAGATCTACTCCAAAAAGATGATGGAGTTTCACTTCTGGACGGGGACGATCGGGATCTTGATCTACATCATCTCGATGTACGTCGCCGGCATCACCCAAGGATTGATGTGGCGCGCCTTCAACGCCGATGGCACGCTGAAGTACGACTTCATGCAGAGCTTGATCAAGATCATCCCGATGTACTGGTTCCGCGCGTTCGGCGGTCTGCTCTACATCACGGGCGTCATCGTCGGCGTGGTCAACATCGCCCTGACCTGGGCCTCGCGCCCCAAGGTCTACGAAGACAAAGAGATCGAAGCCCCGGCGTTGAAGCCGATCACCGCGCCCGACCCCGAGCCGCCATCGCCTCTCAAAGAGAGCGGCGCCCACGTCGTGCAGATCGCCTACAAGCTCGAGCGCTTCATCGAGGGTGCCTGGCACCGAACCTGGGAACGTTTGCCCTTGACCTTCTCGGTGATGGTCGGCGTCGCCGTGGTCGTCGCCTCGCTCTTCGAGATCCTGCCGACCTTCCTGATCCGGAGCAACGTTCCGACGATCGCCAGTGTCGAGCCGCTGACGCCCCTCGAGCAGTACGGGCGCGATATCTACATCTCCGACGGCTGCTACAACTGCCACTCACAGATGGTCCGCCCGATCCGCATGGAGACCGAGCGCTACAAGCCCGACTTCTCCAAGCCTGGTCAGCTGACCTATTCACTACCAGGCGAGTTCGTCTACGATCACCCCTTCCAGTGGGGCTCGCGGCGCATCGGACCCGACCTGCACCGCGTCGGGCGCAAGTACAGCCACGATTGGCACTGGGATCACATGATGAACCCACGCTCGAAGCTGAAGAAGTCGATGATGCCTCCATACGACTATCTCTTCAGAGATCCCATCGACTTCAGCGCGATCACGGATCACACGGCCGCGCTGGTCAAGGTCGGCGTGCCCTACATCCGCTACGAGGTGGAGAACGCCGACAAGCTCGCGCTCTGGCAAGCGAAGAAAGTCGCGGGCGAGCTGACCAAGCTCTTGAAGGCGCAGAACCGAAGGGTTCCGCCGAACCTGCAGACCAAGAAGATCATCGCCGTGATCGCCTACTTGCAGCGGCTCGGCACCGACATCTTCCGCGGTCCGAAGGACATCGTCCGGCCCTGGCTCGATCCGAAGTGGCGCCGGGAGATCAAGCTCTCCCAGCCCGGCGGGAAGGATTGAACGATGCGACTATCGGATATCATGAGCAACATGCACCTGTCGCACTGGGCCCAGATCGCGCTGGTCCTCTTCATGGCGATTTTCCTCGGTGTCGTTCTCTATCTCGTCGTCTTTGCCAAGCGCGAGACGATGGATCGAATGGCCCGGATGCCGCTGGACGAGACGAACGGGCAACAGGCGAAACCGAACAATGGCGGAGGCGCTGATGAGTGAAACGGAGTACAGCAGGCCGTCCAAGGATCGCCTGTTCGAGCACGAGTTCGATGGGATTCAAGAGTACGACAATCCCTTGCCCGGTTGGTGGAAGCTGATCTTTCTGTTCTCGGTCATCTTTTCGGTGGGCTATTGGGCCTGGTATCATATGGGGGGCAGCGGAGAGTCCCATTTGATGAGCTACAAGAAGGAGATGACCGCTTTCGAGCAGTGGAAGACCGAGCGCGAGCTGAAGGCGCTCTCGAAGCTGAGCGAGGGCGCGCTCTGGAAGTTGCGCTCGAACCCGGCGATCGTGCTGTTGGGCCAATCGGTCTTCAATCGCCCCGGGCTCTGCGTGACCTGCCACAAAGCGGACGGTAGCGGGCTGATCGGGCCGAATCTGACCGACGACTACTGGGTCTTCGGCAACACGATGATGGACATGTACAAGGTCGTCTCCAACGGCGGGCGCCCGGGTAAAGGGATGATCGCCTGGAAGAAGTCGCTCAAGCAGAAGGAGCTGATCGCCGTCGTGGTCTACGCCTCGACGCTCTCGGGAAAACACCTCAAGGGCAAGGCCGCTGATCCGAACGACGAAAAAAAATTGGGACCCCTGAAACAACCGGTGCTGCGAATGGATCAGAAGGGGGGACGATAGATCGCAGACCCGAGAGGTACAGCGATGGAACAATCTGATGACAACGGCCCGTCGGACACGGCGAGCCACGAACCGTGGCACGGCGTCGCCAACGAGGCGCCGGGCAAAAAGCGCGCCGCCCCGAGCCACCCCGCGCTCCTCGCGCCGCGGGAGAAGGTGCTCTCGACACTGAACCAGGACGGCACCCGCAACTGGATCCGTCCCAAGCTGTCGAAGGGAAAGCACTATCGTCGGCGGCTCTTCACCGCCTGGGGGCTGATCGCCCTCTTCGCCGGTCTGCCCTATCTGACGATCAACGGCAAACCGGCGATCTTCCTAAACATCATGGCGCGGGAGTTCACCTTCTTCGGCACGACGTTTTTCCCGACGGACAACCTGCTGCTGCTGCTGCTCTTGCTCTCCATCTTCTTGGGGATCTTCCTCTTCACGGCGCTCTTCGGCCGCGTCTGGTGTGGCTGGGCCTGCCCCCAGACGGTCTACATGGAGTACGTCTTCCGTCCGATCGAGCGCCTGATCGAAGGCCCGCCCTCGGCACAGAAGAGGATCGACAAGCAGGGCTTCCACCCGCGACGACTGCTGAAGACCTTCGTCTTCCTCCTCGTCGCTCTCGGGCTGGCGCACATCTTCCTCTCCTACTTCGTCGGGGTCGACGCGCTGGCGCACTGGGTGCGCCGCTCGCCCTTCGAGCATCCGGTATCGTTCCTGGTGATGGCCTCGACGACGGCGCTGATCTTCTTCGACTTCGCCTATTTTCGAGAGCAGACCTGCCTCGTCGCCTGCCCCTACGGCCGGTTTCAGTCGGTGCTGCTCGACCGCAAGTCGCTGATCGTCGGCTATGACTACAATCGCGGTGAGCCTCGGGGGAAGAAGCGAGAGCGCGACGACGCCCCCGAGCAGGGCTTCGGCGACTGCATCGACTGCAAAGCGTGCGTGGTGACCTGTCCGACGGGGATCGACATCCGCGACGGGTTGCAGATGGAGTGCATCAACTGCACCCAGTGCATCGACGCCTGCGACGACATCATGGCGAAGGTCCAAAAGCCCCTCGGGCTGATCCGCTACACCTCCCAGGACGAGCTCGAGAACGCGGACAAGAAGAAGCTTCGGCTGCGCGTCTTCATCTACCCGGCGCTGATGGCGGTGATGCTGATCGCGTTCATCATCGTGCTGACCGGGCGCACCACCGCGGAGGTGACGATTCTGCGCAGCCGCGACCACGCGTTCCAGATGATGGGCCCGAACGAGGTCGCCAACATCGTCAACTTGCGGATCAACAACCGCACGACCGAGCGGCATTCGTACACGCTCTCGGTCGAGGGGCACAAGGACGCCAAGCTGATCGCCCCGAACAATCCGATGACGATCGAGGGCTCGCAGCAAGAGGCGGCGACGATCTTCATCGTGCTCCCGAAGAGCGCGTTCGTCGGGAAAACGAAGAAGCCGACGATCACCCTCAAGGTGGTCGATGGCCAGGGTTTCGAGTACAAAGAGGAGTACCCGCTCACGGGGCCCGATCTGTGACGCGCGGGAGACCGCGCCCGAAGCGAAAGGGACGACGAGATGCAAGGTGAGGAGCCACAAACCCAGAGCCCGCCGAGCCGCGGGCTATTCTGGCCGATCTTTCTGGCGGGGTTGCTGTTCGCCTCGGTCGGGGGAAACGTCGTGATGATGCTGATCGCCACGGGCGACCCGGCCTTCTCGGTCGAAGAGAACTACTATCAGAAGGGGCTGCGCTGGGGCGAAACGCGGGCGCAAGAGACGAAGAACAGCGAGCTCGGCTGGCGCTTGGCGCTCCAGATCCGACGGCTCGCAGGCTCCGTTCCACCGCTCGTCCGCGTCGCTCTGACCGATCGCGAGAAAAAGCCGATCGACGACGCCAAGGTCCACCTCGTCGCCTTCCACAACGCACGCGCCGCGAAGAAGCTCGAGGCGCAGCTCCGCTTCAACTCCGGCGAGTATCTGGCGAAGCTGCCGATCGCTCGCGCCGGGCTCTGGGAGTTCCGCTTCGTCGTGGAACGAGAAGGCCAGCGCTTCACCAAGACGATTCGCCGCAAGGTGAGCCTGTGAAGACGGCGCGCGCCGAGCCCCGACGGAGAGGGGGCACGCCGTGCTGACGGTGCTCGCGAGCATCTTCGTCGCCAGCGTGCTCGGCAGTCTCCACTGCGTCGGGATGTGTGGGGGCTTCGTCGCGGCCTATGCCACGAGCCGCGCCACCCCCGAGGGGCCGAAGCGGATCGCCTCGGCGCACGTGGCGTACCACGGCGGACGACTGCTGAGCTATGCCGCGCTGGGGGCGCTCGTGGGCGCCCTCGGACGGGCGATCGACGTCGCCGGGACGATCGCGGGCGTCGCCCGCCTGGCGGCCTGGATCTCTGGTGGCCTGATGGTCGCCTGGGGGATGATCGCCCTGGCGCAGCTCGCCGGTCTCGACTGGGCTCGCATCCCTGGCTGGCACGGGATCGGCCAGCGCGTCGCGCTGCGCTTCCGCGCCCTTCGCGAGCGCCCGCCGGTCGTTCGCGGGTTCCTGATGGGCGCGCTCTCGGCGCTGCTGCCCTGCGGTTGGCTCTACGCCTTCGTCGTCACCGCGACGGCGACCGCCGATCCCCTGCGTGGCGCGCTGGTGATGGTCGCCTTCTGGATGGGAACGGTCCCGGCGCTGGTCGGCCTCGGCTTCGGCGTGCAGCGCTTGAGCGTGGCCTCGCGGCGCCTGATCCCCTGGCTCTCGGCAGTCACGGTTCTGCTGGTCGGCCTATTCACGATCTGGTACCGTGTGCAGATGCCGATTCGCTTTCCGGCGTCGCGAGACAAGGCTCCGACGTCGATGGAACAGCCCAAGACGCCGACCGCGCCCGCGTGCCATTGAACCACGACAACCGCCTCGACACCGACAGGGCACGAGCGACCGACGCCGACAGGGCCCGAGCGGCCGACGCCGACGGAGCACCAGCGACCGCCAACGCTGAGCCCCACGTGGACGGCAGCGGTGCGCACGCCTGTGCCCACTGCGGGCTTCCCGTGCCGCCGGCGCTCGTCGAGGCCGGGGCGGACGAGCAGTTCTGCTGCGCCGGTTGCGCGACGGTCTACCGCATCCTCCACGACGAGGGGCTCGAGCCGCTCTACCAGCGCACCCGCGAGGAGGGAGCCGCCGACCGGCGAGCGGCGCGGAGCTTCGAAGCGTTCGACGACCCGACGTTCCTCTCGCTGCACAGCCGCTCGCTCCCGGGCGGCGCGCTGCAGATCGAGCTCTACCTCGAGGGGGTGCATTGCGCTGCCTGTCTCTGGCTGCTGGAGAAGCTGCCGAAGATGGTCGACGGCGTGCGTGACGCGCGCCTCGACTTCGCCCGGGCGATGCTCAGCGTGACCTTCGATCCGACGCGGACAGCGCTCTCGCAGATCGGCACCTTCCTCGATCGCCTCGGCTACGCGCCTCATCCCTACCGCGATCTGAATCGACGGGCACAGCAGCGTGACGAAGAGCGACGATTGCTGGTGCGCATCGCCATCGCGGGTGCCGTCGCCGGGAACGTGATGCTGATCGCCTTCGCCCTGTACGGCGGCGCCTTCGAAGGGATGAGCCGCGACTGGCGGGATTTCTTCCGCTGGGTCAGCTTGGCGCTGAGCATCCCGGCGGTGCTCTTTGCGGGCAGCTCGTTTTTCGTCCATGCGCTCGCCTCGTTACGAGCCCGTACGCTGCACATGGACCTCCCGATCGCCCTCGGCATCAGCGCCGGTTTCATCGGCGGCGTCGTCAACACGATCCGCGGTGTCGGAGAGGTCTACTTCGACTCGGTGACAACCCTGATCTTCCTCCTCCTCGTCGGTCGCTTCCTCCAGCAGCGCCAGCAACGGCAGGCCGTTCAGGCGACCGAGCTGCTGTACAACCTGGCGCCCGCCACCGCGCGCCGTATCGACGCCGACGACAACGCCCGCGACGTCCCGATCGAGGCGCTGCAGCCGCGCGATCGCATCGAGGTGCGTCCCGGCGAGGTGATCCCCGCGGATGGCGTCGTCCAGCTCGGCCGCTCGAGCGTCGAGATGGCGATCCTCACCGGCGAGTCGCGCCCCGTCGCCGTCGGGCCGAGGGACGCGATCCACGCCGGCTGCACCAACCTCTCGGCGCGTCTCGTCGTGGAGATCCGCGAGACCGGGGCGCAGACGCGGCTCGGTAAGCTGCTACGTGAGGTCGAAGAGCTCGCCCGACGACGCGCCCCCGTGGTGCAGCTCGTCGATCGCATCTCGGGCTGGTTCGTCGCCGCGGTCCTGCTGCTCGCCAGCGTGACGGCGCTCGTCTGGGCGCTGATCGATCCGGCTCTCGCCCTCGAACACTCGATCGCGCTGCTGATCGTCTGCTGCCCCTGCGCCCTCGGTCTCGCGACGCCATTGGCGATCACCGCCGCCCTGGGACGCGCGGCCCGCGCCGGCGTGCTCGTCAAGGGCGGCGACACCCTCGAGGCGCTGACCCATCCTGGGACGCTGTTTCTGGACAAGACCGGCACGCTGACCAGCGGCCGGATGGCGCTCGTCGAGTGGTGGGGCGACGAAACGGTTCGACCCCTCGTCCGCGCCGCCGAGGCCGAATCGACGCACCCGCTGGCCCAGGCCCTCGTCCGCGGCCTCGCCCCGCGCGCCGACCCGAGCCCGTCGCTCGAGCTGACCCATCACCTCGGGCGCGGGATCGAAGGGCGCGACGCGGGCGGCTCGTTCGCGATCGGCTCGGCCGAGCTCGTGCGCAGCTCACTCGGGCGGCTGCCCGACGAGGTCGAGTCCGTCGTTCGGCGCTTCGCCGCGCGCGCCCTCACGCCCGTCGTGATCGCTCGCGGCTCGGAGGCGGTCGCCGTCGCGGCGATCGGAGACCCGATACGCCCCGACGCGCGGGAGACGATCGACGCCTTTCGCCAGCGCGGGTGGCGCGTTGGAATCCTCTCCGGCGACCACGCGGATGTCGTCTCGGCGATCGCCGCCGAGCTCGAGCTCGACCCGGCGCTGTGTCGCGGAGGCCTCTCGCCGGAAGAGAAGGCGCGGGCCGTGGAGGCCGCTCGGACGCTGATCGACGTCGACGAAGGCGGCGCGAACCGAACGGCGAGCAGTCTCTCACGCCACGCACCCAGCGTCGTGATGGTCGGAGACGGGGTCAACGACGCCGCCGCCCTCTCCGCCGCGACGGTCGGTGTCGGTGTCCATGGCGGCGCCGAGGCGTCCCTCGCCGTCGCCGATATCTTCTTCTCCCACGAGGGGTTGGGCTCGCTGCGCGCCCTGCTCTTCGGCGCCGAGCGAACGATGCGTGTGATTCGGCGCAACCTGTCTCTGTCGTTGGTGTATAATCTGGTCGGTGCGTCGCTTGCGGTCGGGGGGTTACTCACGCCCGTGGTCGCCGCGATCTTGATGCCGCTCAGCTCGTTGACCGTCGTGTTCTCGAGCTATCGCGCGCGAACCTTCGAGCCCCGAGACGGTGATCGAGAGGCGCGAGCCGTGATCGGCGAGCCGGAGAGCTGACATGTCCGTACTCTACATCCTGCTACCGTTGGCGTTGCTGATCGCCGGCGTCGCGGTCGGTGTCTTCGTCTGGGCGACGCGTAAAGGCCAGATGGACGACCTCGACTCCCCGCCGATCCGGATGCTCGACGACGACTGACCGCCGCGCAACGGTATAACCGAAACATTATCGCATTGTTGTGTGGCCACGCGCCTTCGCACGCCGGGTGATGAGCGGTGTTGCCACGACGCGGCGCAGAGCGTCATCGCGGCGCGGAGCGTCATCGCGCCGCGGCTGGCCCCTCGCTGAGCGCCTCGAAGAACCCCGTCTCGCGATTCTTGCGCACGTCGTCGTAGGGAAAGTAGCGACCGTTCATCGCGACGTACACGCCGGGCGCCAGCAGCTGCGCGAACGACAGCGCCGCCCCGAGGTTGAAGAAGCCATCGGACGACGTGCCGAAGCGGTAGGGGATCATCGCCCCGGTCAGCACGACCGTCTTTTCCAACGTCGCCGCGGCAAGCGTGTGCGCCGTCTGGACCATCGTGTCCGTGCCGTGGGTGATCACCAGCCGCCGCTCCTCCGCCAGGCGACAGCGATCGACGATCGTCGCCCGGTCATCGTCGGTCAGATCGAGGCTATCCTTGAGCATCACCTGCTCGAAGACGATCGGCAACGTGCAGCGCCCGTGCTCCAGCATCTCGGGCAGATGCGTCCGATCGAAGAAGAGCCGCCCATTGATCATGTCGTAATCTTTGTCAAATGTCCCCCCGGTAACCAGAATCCGCAATCCTTCGACCACCACCATCCTCCTCGCCCCGCGCGGCATGCGCGTTGGCACCGGAAACGCGCTCTCGTCGCCTAGCCGTACCAATCCTCTGCGCAGCTGTCAATCACCCTCGTCCCCGATACCGCCGTCGGAGAGAGAGGGATCGGATTTCTCGTCACGATAACGGCGACCGAGCGGATGAGTGGACCTGATCTGATGGGTATTCTTGGCTGAACGAGGCGATCGTCGCGCGCTCAGCGTCAAGTATTTCCCGAGCCAGCGCGCTCTGATGCGCCCGCAGCCACTAGGGGTCGGATGCACCGAAGATGTTGCAATGCGCCCCACCAGCCGTGTTACACTAGAGAGCGGTCCCTCGAATATTCGCACACTTACTTGCACGAGGTCTCGTGATGAACGGATTTCGATCGTTTCTCCTTCTCTGTCTCTGTATGGCATCACTCGCGCTCTGGCAAACGGGGTGCGGAAAGAGCAAGTCCACGAACGGCGGAGCGGACACCATCATTACCGGTGACGGAACGGGCCCCGATGGCGACGCGGCTGGCGTAGACGACGTAGACGGCCTGCCGCCGAGCGACGTGACGCCGCAAGACATTCTCGACGGTGTCGACGTTCTCCCCAACGACGCTGACGAGGACGTGTCGGTCGACGACCAGTCGATATCGGACGGCACGGACGACCAGACAGCGGACACGGTCGAAGAGATCGTCATCCCCCAGATCTGTGGCAACACGATCCCGGAGGGCAACGAGGAGTGCGACGACGGCAACACCGACAACCTCGACGGCTGCCTCGAGACCTGCAAACGCTTCGAGGCCTGCGGCACCTTCACGGCGATCGAGCCGTCGACGGTGATCTGCGACCCGCAATCGACCGACGAGCTGCCCAAGCAGCTGACGATCAAGGGCACTTTCAGCAAGGTCAACGGCGTTTTCCCGACGGTGAGCTTCGCTGGAACCGACCTGACGAACGTCCAGTTCAGCGACTGCGCCGTGCCGACCGAGCTGTTCCAGGGATTGACCAACACGCCGGACGTCGAGATCTGCACCACGGCGACGTTCGATCTGCCGGCGATCACCGTCGATCCGGCGGACTACGAGATCGTGGTCAAGAAGCACGCCGCCGACCTCAGCTCCTGTAGCGAGACCAAGCGCTCGTTCAGCATCGGCGGCAAGCCGACCTTCACCTCGATCAAGCCGCTGAACGCCTGCAGCTCCGGGTCGAAGATCTTCGAGATCGAGGGCACCGGCCTGACCGGTGGAACGCAGGTCGTGTTCACGTCGGGAACGCTGACATACACCCCGATCTCTCAATCGCTGTTGGCCAACGGCAAGCTGCGCGTGACCCTCGCCGCCAACGTCGAGCGCGGTATCTACGACGTGACGATCGCCAATGGCACGGGCTGCGAGGCCGACGCGACGTTTCAAGCGGTCGTCGCCAACACCCCTACGTTCCTCTTCACGGACACTCCCGTGACCTACACCGAGATCTCGATTCAATCGACGATCTATCTCTCGGGCCTGGTGATTCCGCCGGGGCAGGAGAGCAAGGTCAAAGTCTGGGTCAAGAAAGAGAACGTCGATCCGCAGCCGACCGATTGCAGCGGCGATCCGCCGCCCGACGGCTGCCGCCGCTCGCTGGTGATCACCCTCGACCCGGCGAACCCGAACCTGATCCAGGCGATCATCCCCGAGCTCAGCGCCGGGACGTACGAGGTCCAGGTGCTCGATCCCTCGGAGTGCACCGCCTCGCTGCCGATGGCCTTCACGGTCTCGGCGACGACGGTGCCGACGCTCTTGACCGGGATCGACCCCTCGTTCGGTCGTACAAAGGAACGCACGCCGGTCACATTGATCGGCAACGGCTTCCAGAACGGCGCTCGAATCTATCTATCGCCCGCTTCGGGCCAGGGTCTCGGTAGCGCGCTGACCGCCGTCGGTTTCGTCGACACGACGCGGATGACCGCCGTCGTGCCCGAGAAGCTCCCCGACGGCCTGACGCCTGGCTACTACGAAGTCGTCGTCGTCAACCCCGACGGCACGATCGGCCTCCTCGGCTGCACCCTCGACCAGGGCAAACCTGCTCAGGGCGCCAAATGCTTCACCGTCACCGCCGATCCGCCACCGCGGATCGAGAACATCAGCCCCGGCGCGATGGCAAACCAGTCGGGCCAAAAACTAGTCGTGGAAGGCTCGGGGTTTGACCCGGCAAAGAATCCGAAAGTCACGCTGATCTGCAACCATGACGGGACGCTACTGCCGACGGTGACCGCGGTCGTGGACACTTCCAAATCGACCACCGCGAAGCTCGAGACGGTCGTGAATATGGCAAGCGTCGATCACCATTCGGTGTGCGTGGTCCGTGTCACCTTGGATGACGGCAGCTTCGATGAGTTCAATGGCATCGCCGTAACGAACCCGTCCGACAACATCGGCGACTTCACGATTAGCCCCAATCTCCTGAAGATCGCGCGACGGGCGCCGGCGACGACGAGCGGTCGAGCGACCCGAGCGGCGCGCTTCCTCTACGCAATCGGTGGCGACAACGGGAACAGCACGACACCCGAGCTATTCGACAGCATCGAGATCGCCTCGCTCGGTCGATTTGGTGAGCTTGGGCAATGGCGAATGGCCCCAGTCAAGCTTCCCGAGGGCCGTACGCTTGCTCGCGCCGTGCTCGTCGGCCGATTCATCTATCTGCTCGGTGGCTCGGACGGGACCGGACCGCTGGCTTCGGTCCTCCGCGCGAAAGTGCTGAACCCCGCGGAAGCGACAGTAATCAAGACCGTGGGGCTGAACGTCTTGAAACAAGAGAACCCCACCAGTGAGCTGACCAACGGCGTTTGGTACTATCGCATTGCCGCTGTCCTCGTCGACGACGATGCCGAGAATCCGGGCGGAGAAGAGCTTGCGAGTGATCCCCAGCCCGTGGTGATACCGGAGAAATACAGCAAGCGAATCGAAGTCTTTCTCTCGTGGACGCATCCGCTTCCAGAGGCGCGAATCAAGGGATATCGCATCTATCGCACGGCAGCTCCGAATCAAACGTCGAAGGACACCGTTCTGATCGCATCGTGCCTCAAGGCCAACCCGAATAACGGTGGACAACCCGACGAATGTTGGACCGCTCTTACGTTCACGGATCCTGGCCTCGCGGCGATCCTGGTCAAAGACGCCAACAACAACGACGTGCCCGTTCCACCGCGCCAATTGGGCGATATCGGAGAATGGAACGAGGTCGCCGAGCTTGTGACAGGGCGCATGGGCCACTCGGCAAACGTGGCGCACGTGAAGACGGACCAGGTCGACCAGTACTTCCTCTACGCGATCCTGGGTCAGGGCAACGACACCCTATCCGACGTGATTCTGAAGACGTACGAAGTTCTGCCGATCACGATCAATGGTGACGAGTCACACACGCTCGGCGTCTTCTCCGAAAAGACGCTGGCCACGACCGGGACGAACCCGGCGGCCGTCGACGGGCTCTGGTTGCATGACTCCGGGCTGGCGAACAGCTTCTTGTGTCCCAAGATTGCCGCGGGCACGAACTTCATCTACGTCGGCGACGGCTCGACCACCACCGGAGGCCTCTTCGCCAATGTCTCGGAAGTAAAGAACAAGAACACGTGCGCATCGCTGGTACGCACCGAGAAGGACGCGGAAAACGAAATCGGCGACTTGGACCCATGCATGGCTGTCAATCTCGGCAAAGCGGGGGTCGGATACAATCTGATCGTTGCCGCGAACAGCCTCTACATGCTTGCAGGAGGTACGTTCTTGACGCCGTCGACGAGCGTCTGGTCCGTCGCGCTTTGCCCCGATAATAGTTGTCAGGGCTCGAACCCACCGTTCATTGCGAATCCTACCGCGGATGGCGTGAAGGTTCAGATTGCACGCTATCTTGCAGGGAAGGCGCTGGAAAGCGCGCACATCTTCTTGATCGGCGGACAGACATTCGGCGGCCCGACGCGGCAGGTCGAGAGTAACCTGTGGTAGGAGAAACCGATGATGCAAAGCTTGACGAAGCATAGGCGGATACGATCCGCCGCCCTGGCACTAGGGGTTCTCTTGGGGTTGGCGCTCGTGCCGCGGAGTGCGGCGGCGCAGGATGCCACCGGCGACACGACGGCGCCGAATCAGTGTACGACGCCCCCGGTCGTGCTCGTCATCCTCGATGAGTCGGGGAGCATGGACAACGAGGTCGGCTCGTCTGGCAAGACGAAGTGGGAGGTCGCCAAAGCGGCGCTCCACGAGCTCTGGAAGCTCTACGCCGGCGGCGAGGCGGGGACCGATCCGATCAAGGTCCATTTCGGGCTCTCGGTCTTTCCCTCGATCGAGATCAACACCTGCGACCTCGACATGTCGTTCGACGTGGCGCCGAGCGGGAAGACGCTGCTGCTCGCACCCGGGGAAAACACGGCTCCGAACCTCGACTCCAAGATCCCGGCCGAGCCCCTCGGACCGACACCGTTGATCGATACGTTGACCTGGGCCAAGAACTACTTCACGGCGAACACCTTCGACGGACAGGAGCGATTCGTGCTCCTGATCACCGACGGCAAGGAGTCGTGCCGCTGCAAGGACGGCCCGCCCGATTTCTGCGAGGGCACGACGCCGACGGAGATCAGCTACATCGCGAACAAGCTCAAGGAGCAGGTGGCCGGGCTGAAGGCGATCGGCGTCAAGACCTACGTCGTCAGCTTCGCGACATCGCTCGAAGACATCAGCCCGCGACAGCTCAACACGATCGCGATCGAGGGCGGCACGGCGAAGGCGGAGTGCCAGAACACGAGCGTGAACCTCGACCTGGCGCAGTGCTACTTCCTCGCCACCGATCCCCAGAGTCTGCAGGACGCGTTGACGACGATCGGGAACGTCGTGACCCAGGAGATCTGCGACGGAAAGGACAACGACTGCGACGGCGAGATCGACAACGTCCCGGGGGTCGGCGACGCCTGCACCGTCGGCGAAGGCGAGTGCAAAAAGACGGGCAAGAAGGTCTGCGACCTCGTGACGGGCGGCTTGAAGTGCGACGTCGAGCCAGGGAACTCGACACCCGAGCTCTGCGACGGCCTCGACAACAACTGCGACGGCCAGATCGACGAGACGTTTGCGAACAAAGGAAAGCCTTGCGTCAAAGCGGATCCCGTGACCAAGTGTCCGATCGGCGGCGTCTGGGTCTGCAGCCCCGACAAGTTGGGACTCGTCTGCGACGGCAACACGCCGCTGCCGACGAGCGACGAGGTCTGCGACGGGATCGACAACAACTGCGACGGCACGATCGACGAGGGCTTCGAAGGCCAGATGATCAACTGCGGCCAGGGCGACTGCACCTGGACCGTGCCGGCCTGCAAAGACGGCAAGCCGGGGAGCTGCGACGATCCGCAGACCAACCCCTTCAAGGAGATCTGCGACGGCAAGGACAACGACTGCGACGGCAAGATCGACGACTTCGACGAGGATTGCAGCAGCGCCTGCGGCCAGGGAACGCGACACTGCACCAACGGCCAGTGGAGCGAGTGCAGCTCGGCGATCAAACCGAACAAGGAAGTCTGCGACGGGTACGACAACGACTGCAACGGAAAGACCGACGACGGCGCCGATTGCGGAGCCGACGCGATCTGCGCCTGCGGCGCCTGCGCGAAGCCGTCGGTCAACTTCGAGTGCTTCGGCGAGGGCGAGTTTCTCCTCGGCGCCTATTGCGTCAAGGACAACTGCCCCGCCCCGCTGGTCTGCAACAAGGTGACGGGAAACTGCGACGGCGATCCGATCATTCCGGGTCAGGGCGGAGACACCGTCACTCCCGATGCCGACGGCGTCACGCCAGACGCCGATTCGGAGACCCAGACGCCCGACGGTGTCGACGACGACGGAGGCCCGTCGGATCAGACGCCCCCGAACGACGGGACCCAGGACGACGCGCAGGTTGGACCGGACGGTGCGATCCTCGACGGCTCGACGCCCCAAGATACGACGGGCGGCAGCGACACGATAGGCGGCGCCGATCCCGACGGCAAGGGCAAGAAGAACTGTGGCTGCCGCATCAACGACGGCGGTCGCTTGCCCGCGTCGGTCTGGCTCTTGTTGGCGATGATCGGCCTGCTCCTCGTCGCGGGGCGCAGGCGAAGACGAATGGAATGACCACCGCGTACGACGGTGTGAAACGAGCCCCGAACCGGCTCGAGATTCAACGATCAACCGAAAAGAGGTGAACAATGAACGATACCCAATCCGATCGCCGCCCGTGGCTCCAGATCGCGGTGCTCGGCGCCGCGCTTGCTTGCGGAATCGTCGCGATGGGCTGCGCCAAGAAGAGCTCGGCGACCGTCTTTGCCAAATCGGACGGCTACACGGGCTACACGACGCTGCCCGATCAATCGACGGTGATCACGGGGGTCGGGATCTTCGTCGGCCCCTCCGACATCGTCAACGACGGGACCGAGACCTGCATCGAGCTCGCCGGCGTGGACCAGTGCGTGACGCAACCGACGGGCAAGTTCTGTTCGCAAGAGGGCGCGAAGGCCGATCTGATCGTCGTCGATGGCGTCGTCGTCGACGTCGTCTGCTATCCACCGCCGACCCCGGCGAACACGACGACCGTCGTCCCGGACAACGGCAACGTCGATGTGCCGCAAAACGCGAACAACACGGTGATCGTCTTCGATTCGAGCACCGACGGCGAGCCGATCAAGGGCAACATCACCGTCGACGGGAACAACGTCGCGATCTACGGCAATGGTCCCGACAAGACGATCATCGAAGGCGACCTCCACATCGACGGGAACAACGCACGGGTACGCGGCGTGACGGTCACCGGAAACGTGACTTGGGGCCTGAACGGCGGAGCGCTGCTCTTCAGCGTCGTCCAGGGCAACGTCACCGTCGACAAGAACAACATCATCGTCAGCGCCGTCGACGTCTGGGGCAACGTCACCGTCAGTGGCAACAATGCGATCCTCGTCGCCAACCGCGTCGCCGGAAACTGGCAGATTACCGGCAACGGCGAGTTCTGTGACGGCAACTACGCCTTCGTCGACGACAACCAAGACAACAAGATCCAGTCGACGGAGATCGGCGATCTGCTGACCTGCAACTGACCCCGTCCCCGCGCGGGCCGTCGCGCGCCAACATCTCCCCGATCCTGCCCCCGGAGGTCGATCTCGGTTTGACGGCGGGAGCGTCCGTTCAGGCGCCGAAGTCGAACGGGACCAGTCGAGCTAGCGACCTCATCAGAGGCAGTCGTAGTACGAGTGGCTGGTGCTGAAGCCGCAATGGCGGCCGCTCTGCGGGCAGTCGAGGCGATAGAGCTGCTGCTCGCTGCAGTAGTAGACGGCGTCGTTGTAGCAGACGCCGACGTCGTCGATGCCGTAGCACGATGTCGATGAATCGAGACAGGTTCCCGTCAAGCAGGTTCCGCTCGGGCAGGCCGTCGAAGCCTTGACCGCGCAGCCGCTCGCGCCCTCGACACAACGCCAGGCGGTATCGCCGTCACAGCCGCGGGTGCCGAGCGTACAGCTGTCGGTACAGCTCGACGTCGGCGTGCTCGGCGTGGTCGACGTCGTCGGGCTCGTCGGCGTACTCGGC
>JAGQJP010000681.1 GCA_020430585.1 Myxococcales bacterium
AATTCGTGCTCGCATTTGTTGCACGCATACTCGTAAACCGGCATCTGGTAACCTCCTTACGGTTCACGAACCGGGCGCTGCGGCCCACGACCGAGCGTCGCGATCTATTTGTGCATCTACGCGGTATTTGTCAAGAGTGCTGTTTTGTGTGAACGCGTCGAGTCAACGCGGGCGGGACGATCGACCGATGAGCAATGCGTCGCCGTCAAATGCAGCCGATGCGCACCAGCAGCCACTTCTCGCCATTCTTCCGGCAGGTCATCGGACATGGCATCGAGGGCTGGATCCGCTTCTTCACGAAGACTTTGCGCTCTTTGCCGACGTCCTGGACGCGGGTCATCACGTAGGTGCAACCGCTGCCGCTGCAGATCACCTTCACGCGCTTGACCAGCTGGCGATAGCTGTAGTTCTTCCACGAGGTCTTCATCCGATCGTTCGACTTGAACTCGGGATGGACCCACTTGAGGAAGTCGCGAAAGCTGTCTTTCTGTGCGGCTTTGAAGACCTGCTGCACGGTGTGCTCACAACTCCCCGCCGAGGGGCTCGAGATCTTCTTTTCGTCGTCGGCGTGCGCGACGCTATAGGCAAACAACAGTGCTAGTAGCGGTAGCGTGAACCGCGTCGTACGAAGCATGGTACCTCCTCCGGGTGTCGTTCGTTCGGGTGATTTCCGATACATTATCGTGATTCGGCGTCGAGGTCAACGGCGGTTGAACTCGTACCTTGAACGTATCTCTTTGACTCGGTAAGATAGGCGAAAATTCACCACGCGTGGTACAAAAAATGGCGGCAGGATTCCAAGACCCACAGGATTTTCAAGAGCTGGGGCTCGCCTTGGCGCTACCGGACGGTTGGGAAAAGCACCCGAAAGAATACCTCTGGCGCCCGAACGAGGACGACGGAGAGTCGATCCCGCCGACGCTCGCGATCGAGGTCTTCACCGACGGGAAGTCCGCAACGTTCGTGCCCGCGCTGAAGACGAACCTCGGGGAGGTAGACGATATCGTCGTTCTCGAGGACGAAGAGGTCAAAGTGGGGGGCGAGAAGGGGCTGTTGGTCTCCTTCCGGACGACCGAGACGCAGTATCTCTTCAATCAGGTCGTCGTCGACCGTCCCAACGGCGGCGTGGCGAGCATCGTCTTCTACGCTCCCGAGAAGGCCTTTCGCGGTGTGCGGCGGCAGTTCCTCAAGGTCGTGCGCAGCGTGAAGTGGCTCTCCTGATCACTTCAGACGGCGCGAACCGTAGAACGTGCCATCGATCGGATAGTACTGGTCGCCGATCTTGATCCGCGCGTCCAGCGTGCAGGGCTCGCTCTGCGTCCCGATCCAGTCGATCTCCATCAGCTCGCGGGTGTCGTGGAGGGCGCAAGAGCTCTTCGCCGGCGTGCTGATGATCAAGCCGTCCAACCCCTCGGGATCGAGCTTTTCAAATTGCGCGCGAAGCTGGTCGGCGCCGTATGGGACCAGCAGCTCGCAGGCGAGCTCGGCCATCGATTGCACGGGCAGATAGTCCGCCCACTCCGATTGCGCTGCCTTGAGGCCGAATTGCGTGCAGCAGTTCGCGCTGCCGACGGCGAGGCAACCTTGGCCGCCGAGGAGCTCATAGAAGAAGTTCTGGAAGCTGTTGATCTTCGGATCGCCCATCACGCGGGGCAGCACGACGCGCTCGATCAGGCCGGCGAGCAGCTGACCGTACGAGAACTTGAAGGTGTGCGGCTCGATGTCGATCGCGTCGAGGTCGCGGACCGAGGCGTCGAAGTCGACGGCCGTGGTCTGGATACCCCAGCCGCTGATCGGATACTCGCTCACGCCGCAGCTGGCGTTCGTCGGATCACAGCCGGCTTGGTAGGTCCACTGAAAGCGCAGGCCGCTGAAGCGCTGGCGGTTCTTGCCGCTCGGAAAGCGCCCCTGGTCGTCGGGCTCTTCGTCGAAGCTCACGACGCTCAATAGGTTGAATTTCTTGAGAATTTTTGTGATGTCGTTGGCGCCGAAGTAGACCGAGCTGAGCTGCGGATTCTCTTTGATCAGGCTTTGAATTACGCTCGTCAGCACACTCGAGACGACCGACTTGATGATCGCGTTGGAGCAGAGCGACGAGAGCCCGTCGATCTCGCAGAGCCACGTCGTCATCTGGTCGCCTGGGTTCTGGATCGTGTTGATCACCGTCTCGATCGTGCCCTTGGCCGACGGCGGCAGCGTGCTGATCAGGTCGAGCTCGTAGACCATCTCGTAGGTCCCCGAGTAGAGCGGCGCGAGATCGCGGAGGTCGAGCTCGATGCTTTGCGGCTGGCCCTCTTCGATCGTCACGACCTGCGGGAAGCAGCCGGCGGCGACGATCCGATCGTTTTGGTTTCTCGCGATCGCGACGATCATCAGCGAGGTCCCGTTCGTCACGTCGTCGAAGCTGGTCGTCTGTGGAAGCGTATCGAGGGTGCGGAGCATCGCCTCCTGGGGCAGGGGAGCGTCGAAGAGGCTCTCGCAATCAGGAGCTTGGCTCGGATCGACGACGCGCGCCGAAAGCGTGACGGTTGGCAATGTGCGCGTGCCCTTGTAGCCGACGACGACTTCGAGCTTCGCGCTCGGATGGGGAATCACGTTGACGGAACGCTGCACGGGTTGGCTGAGACCGACGACGTCGACGGCGCGGACGCTGCCCGTGCGCTTGGCCGTGCCGGCGCGGAGTGTGACCCAGGCGACACCAGAGGCGTCGGTCGTCGCTTCCGAGACGATCAGCATCCCGATCTCGCCCTGAATGTCGAAGCGAATCGTCTGGTTGGGGAACGCCACACCGTCGCGCGTGAGCTTGACGCCGATCGGCGTTTCACTGCCGTAGAGCAGCGTGAGCTCACCGCTCTCGACGAAGGTGAGGGCGTACGTCGGGGCCGGATCGTTGGGCTTGGTCGTCGTGGTCGGTTCGGTCGTGGTCGGCTCGGTGGTGGTCGGCTCGGTGGTGGTCGGCTCGGTCGTGACCGAGCTTCCGCCGGCGCAGGCTCCGAGGTAGAGCGCGAGCGCGACAATGAGCGAAGTCCAGATCGATGCGGTTCGTAGATGGCTCATGGTGTTCCCCTTTTGGCGTCCATCCGCTGACGGAAGCAAGGACTGTGCCACGATCGCCGGGAGCTTGCAAGATCTAACATCGGCAGGAATTTCAAAAACATGAGCGATTTCTCCGGGGGTGGTCCGCTGGGGTCCAGCGACCGTGTCGGGCCCTCCGTCCGTGCGTCGCGAGTTCTCCACAATCTCCACATCGATTTCGACGGCGAGATGTCGCTCTATGTAGTATAAATTTTTTCGCTACCCCCAAGATAGAGGGGGGCGGTGCGGCGACCGCGACGAGCTCGAATAGGAAAACACGTTGTAGTTCCGGCTTTTCCACAGCCGAGGGGTGATCTGTGGACAACTTTACCTGTACAAATGTGTAGCTATATGCTCTAATATGTTTTGAAGTCGGAAGGTTAGTGGCTGTTTCCCATCCGATTTCCACAGCGCGCCGTGCTTTTCCACAGGTGTAACTTGCGGATAAGACTAGATGTGGTACATCGCGGCGACAGGACCACTAGATGTGGTGTTTTTTTATTGACAGGTCGAGGATACGATCCTATAGTCCAACGTGTTCGACAGCAGTTGTGCGGTGTCTGACCGACGTTCAAGCGCGAATAGAGGATCATATTCGTGCGTCGAACTGGCTGCTCCGGCCATTCGGAGTCACCAGTTCGAGGCATGAAGCCGATGCGGTTTTGGGAATCTCGGTCGTCGCCGATCACCACCACGAGCAGGTAGATCCCGTATTCCGAAGCGGTGCGCCCTGCGTGTTGTTGTCGACGCTCGTGACGAGCGGTGGGGGTGCGACGTAGCTGTCGCCCGCTCGTCGACACTCAGCGTCTGCCAGAGGGCAAGGAGGCCATCGATGACGACTACCAACCCAACCACGCTCGAGCTCACCAGTTTCGACCCGACCGCTGATCGTGACGTGCAGAAGAAGACCCGAAAGCGGCGCAAGGGCCTCAACGTCGAGCGCGCATACACGCAAGCCGGCAAGAGCCCCTATGAGATGATCGAGTGGGATCGGCGCAGCTCGGTGATCCGCAACCCCGATGGCAGCGTGATCTTCCAAATGGACGACATCGAGGTGCCAAAGGCGTTCTCCCAGGTCGCGACCGACATCGTGGCGCAGAAGTATCTGAAGAAACGCGCGGTTCCCCTCGAGAATGGCGAACTGGGGCCCGAGACGTCGTTTCGGCAGCTCGTCTATCGCGTCGCCCACACCATGCGCGTCAAAGGCGAGGCGTTGGGCGGCTACTTTGCGACGAAAGCGGATGCCGATGCCTTCGAAGACGAGCTGAGCTACATGTTGTTGGCGCAGATCGGCGCTTTCAACAGCCCGGTCTGGTTCAATTGTGGTCTCGAGGCGGTCTACGGTCTCACCGGGGGCGCCGCCGGAACCTGGCGTTGGGACGAGAGCAAAGGCGAGGCCGTGCTGTGCGAGGATTCCTACTCGCATCCGCAGCTCTCGGCTTGTTTCATTCAGGCCGTCAACGACGACCTGATGGACATCGCCGACCAGATCAAGCGCGAGATGCGCCTGTTCAAGTTCGGCTCCGGCACGGGCAGCAACTTCTCGAAGATTCGCGGCTCCGGTGAGCCCCTCTCCGGTGGCGGCACGAGCTCGGGTCTGATGAGCTTTCTCGAGATCCTCGACAAGGCGGCGGGCGCGACCAAGAGCGGTGGCATCACGCGGCGCGCGGCGAAGATGGTCTGCCTCGACGTCGACCATCCCGACATCGTCGAGTTCATCGAGTGGAAGGCACGCGAGGAAGAGAAGGCGATGCTCTTGATCGAGCACGGCGGATTGACCAGCGACTTCAACGGCGAAGCGTATCGTACGGTTTCCGGTCAGAACTCGAACAATTCGGTGCGCGTCACCGACGATTTCATGCTCGCCGTCGAGGCCGATGCGAACTGGCAGACACGCTATCGCGTCGGCGGCGCCGTGGCGGGAACGCACAAGGCGCGCGATCTCTTCCGCCGAATGGCGCAATCGGCGTGGCGCTGCGCCGATCCTGGCCTACAGTTCGATTCGACGATCAACGATTGGCACACCTGCCCGAACAGCGATCGGATCAACGCGTCCAACCCCTGCTCGGAGTACATGTTCCTCGACGACTCGGCGTGCAATCTCGCCTCTTTGAACCTGCTCAAGTTCCTTCGACCGGACGGCAGCTTCGATGTCGAGCTCTACAAGCACGCCAACCGGATCTTTTTCCTCGGCCAGGAGATCATCATCGATATCGCCGGGTATCCGACGCAGACGATCGCCGAGAACAGCCACAACTATCGACCTCTTGGGCTGGGCTACGCCAACCTCGGCACGCTGCTGATGGTTAGCGGAATCCCCTACGACTCGTCCGAGGCGCGAGCCTGGTGCGGCGCGCTGACGTCGGTGATGACCGGTGAAGCCTACGCCCTCTCGGCCGAGATGGCCGAGCAGAAAGGGCCCTTCGCCGGGTACAAGGAGCTCGCGGACAACGAGAAGGCGATGCTTCGCGTGATCGAGAAGCATCGTCGGGCCGTCGAGCAGATCGACCATAGCAAGTGCCCCGCCGGTCTCGTTCGCGCCGCACGCGAGTGTTGGGAGCGCGCCCTCGAGCTCGGACGAAAACACGGGTACCGCAACGCGCAGGCGTCGGTGCTCGCTCCGACGGGAACGATCGGCCTGCTGATGGACTGCGACACGACCGGAATCGAGCCGGACTTCGCCCTGGTCAAGTTCAAGAAGCTCGCGGGTGGCGGCTACTTCAAGATCATCAACCAATCCGTGCCGCGGGCTCTCAAACGCCTCGGTTACAGCGAGGACGAAGCGAACGACATCATTCGCTACGCCAAGGGAGCGGCGACGCTCGTCGGCGCCCCGCACGTTCAACCGTCGGCGCTGCAGGCCAAGGGCTTTACGCAGGACGATCTGAACACGATCGAGCTGGCGCTGCCGGGTGCCTTCGAGCTCTCGAACGTATTCAACGTCTGGACCCTCGGGCGCGATACGCTGGAACGCCTCGGCTTCGAGGCGGACGAGTTCGAGACGTCGGGCTTCAACCTGCTCCGCGAGCTCGGCTGGAGCGACGGGCAGATCGAGGAAGCGAACCGCTACATCTGTGGGACGATGACCGTCGAAGGGGCGCCGCACCTCAAAGAGGTGCACTATCCGGTCTTCGATTGCGCGAACAAATGCGGGGCGATCGGTAAGCGCTTCATCCATTACATGGGCCACGTACGGATGATGGCCGCCGCCCAGCCCTTCATCAGCGGGGCGATCTCGAAGACGATCAACATGCCCAACGACGTATCGGTCGGGGACATCGAAGACTCGTACATGGAGTCGTGGAAGCTCGGCCTCAAAGCGATCGCCCTCTACCGCGACGGCAGCAAGGCGTCGCAGCCGCTCTCGAGCTCGAAGAAGAAGACCGAGAAAGCGGAGGAACCGCAGCCGGAAGCGATCGCCGCCAAACCGGTGGAGAAGCCGGCTCCCGCTCACCAGCCGGTGACGATCGTCGCGGGTCCCTCGCGTCGGCGGTTGCCGAAGAAGCGCACGGGCTTCACGCAAGAGGCGAAGGTCGCGGGCCATAAAGTCTACTTGCGCACGGGCGAGTACGAGGACGGGGCGTTGGGCGAGATCTTCATCGACATGCACAAGGAGGGCGCGGCCTTCCGCTCGATGATGAACTGCTTCGCGATCGCCGTCTCTCTCGGTTTGCAGTACGGCGTGCCGCTCGAAGAGTACGTAAACGTCTTCACCTTTACCCGCTTCGAGCCCCAGGGCGTCGTCGATCACCCGAATATCAAGTACTCCACGTCGATCGTCGATTACATCTTCCGGGTGCTGGGAATGGAGTATTGCGGACGGACCGACTTCGTGCAGGTCAAGCCGGTCGATCCCGAGGCGCAAGAGGACAAGAAGTCCGAATCGGCCGCCGCAGTGGCTGCGCCAGCGGTGGCGGCGGCGGTGGAGCCCGACGCCGTAGACGAAAAGACGGTTCGCGTCAAACGTGTGGCGCGCGCGGGTAACGGCTCGTCGGCGCATTACGCGCAGGTCTCGGCCTCGATGGGGGGCGGTATGCAGGCCTCGGTCGGTATGTCGACGGTGGACGAACACTTGAAAACGATGATGGGGGACGCGCCGTTCTGTGATGTATGTGGCCACATCACGGTGCGTAACGGTGCTTGCTACAAATGTCTGAACTGCGGGAACTCGATGGGTTGCAGTTGACGACCGCGTAGCGCGCGCCACGCGCGTCCAACTCGAGCCCCTTCGACCGGAGGGGTCCGCGTCCGATGGGAGAGGGGCGGCGTTGTCCGCCCCTTTCTTTTTTGCCTCCGAATTCGTATGATCACATCGCGTGGTTTCCACTGGCGCCGCGCAATTCGCATCACAACGTGGATCGAGGGCTGACGATGGCGATCGCTTTAACCAAAATCTACACCCGTGGCGGCGACTCGGGAACGACGTCTCTGATCGGCGGGCAGCGCGTCTCGAAGGCGGCACCGCGGATCGAGGCGTACGGGACCGTCGACGAGCTCAACGCGGCTCTCGGACTTGCCCGAAGCTGGCTCGACCGGCTCGTGAGCGAGAAATCGCCAGGTGATCGACGCCGCTCGGCGAGCGAAGGGCCGGCACCGGTGGCCGCTGGGCGTGACTCCGCGAACGACGGGTCGGCGTCGCTGGACCAACCCCACATCGCGGTCGACTCCTTGCGTACGCTCCTCAAGCGGCTGCAGAACGAGCTCTTCGATCTCGGTTGCGACCTGGCGACGCCCGCGGATCAACGGCACCCGGAGCGACCCGTCGTGACCGCGGGGATGATCGAGCAGCTCGAGCACCAGATCGACGCGTACAACGAGTCGCTCCCGGAGCTGAAGAGCTTCGTCCTTCCCGGCGGCGGGATGGCCGCGGGCTTTCTTCATCTGGCGCGGACGATCTGTCGTCGGGCCGAGCGGATCGTCGTCGCGCTCGGGGCCGATGAGCCGCTCGGCGAGTATGCATTGACCTATCTCAATCGATTGAGTGACCTGCTCTTCGTTCTCTCGCGTGTGGCGTCCCGCGTCGAGGAGCACGACGAGTATCTTTGGGAGTACCGACGCTGAGCCAGTGGGGGACCCGATGCCGAACTACATCTATCTGCTGAGCGAGCTCGAGTCCGGCGTACTGCGCTTGACGCTGAATCGTCCGGAGCGTCGTAACGCCCTCAACCCCGATCTCGTGAACGAGTTGCTCTACGCGCTCGAGCTCGCCCGAGCGGACGACGCGGTCCAGGTCGTCGTGATCACCGGAGCCGGCCGGGCGTTCTGCGCCGGCGGCGATTTCGCCCAGTCCGCCGGGGCGAAGCGCCCCGAGAGCTACGATGTACCGCCGCGTGGTGGGTTCGTCGAGCTCAATCGCGCGCTGCGCGATCTCGGCAAACCGACGATCGCGATGGTGAACGGGCACGCGATGGGTGGCGGGTTCGGTCTCGCCTTGGCCTGTGACTTGACGATCGTCTCCGAGAGCGCCAAGCTCGGCACGCCAGAGATCGACATCGGCCTCTTTCCGATGATGATCATGCCCGCGATCTTTCGTCACATCACACGCAAGCAGGGCTTGAAGATGATCCTCCTCGGCGAGCGACTGACCGCGCGTCAGGCCCTCGAATACGGATGCATCACGGAGGTCGTAGCTCCCGAGGCGCTCGAGAGCCGCGTCGCCGAGCTGGCGCTCGCGCTGACGAAAAAGAGCTCGGCTGTGCTTCGCCTGGGCCTCCAAGCCTATCATCAGCAGCAGGAGATGAGCTTCGACGACGCGTTGCCCTATCTTCAAGAGATGCTCAACCGTTGCCTGCAGACCGAAGATTTTCGCGAGGGTATCAGCGCCTTCCTGCAGAAGCGCGAACCGCAGTTCAAAGGTCGCTGAGCCGCGATATACAAAGGGGGACGAACGATGAGGTTAGGAAACAAAGTGCTCACCTTGCGCGTCTTCGATCGGCGGCGAAAGGGAGAGCTGCAGCTCGAGATCTGGGACGAAGGCGTTGCGCATCTGCTCTGCACGGACAACCGTATCGAAGCCGCTCCGGCCCATCGCGTCGGCTCCTTCGTCGACTATCTCTCGGGCTCGTCGGCGCGAGACATCGAGAAGACGATGTCGCTGATCCAACCCGAGCGATTCTCCGATCACGTCGCAGGTGAGAGCTACGCCGTCCTCGAGTGGCCCTGGGGCGACAGCTCGGTGCGGTTTCCCCTCTCTCAGCCGCCGGGGGAGATCGGCGATCTCGTGCGCAAGCTTCGACGCGTCTTCGACGACATCGCTCGAGCGCCGTTGGCGGCGTTCGAAATCAGCGCCGAGGGCGGGCGCGGCAAGGTCACCCGCTGGAGCGAGCCACCGCTCAGCTTCACGTTGACCAATGTCGGCAAGTCGGCCTTCCACGTCGATCCCGAGCCGGACGTGATCGCCGAGCTCGAGCTCGAGGGCAACGGCGAGCGCTGGACGACCGAGGCCAAATGCGACGGTCGAAACCGCGATCTGTTCTCGCAGTTCGTCCTCCCGCCGGGTCAGCGGATGATCATCTTCCCGACCGGCCTCTATCTTCCGGTGCCGGACCGCTACCGCGTCAGCGGGGCCGTGCTGTTGAAGATGCGCTGCAGTGAGATTCCCGGCAGCGACTCCAACCGCTGGCATCAGCTCTGGGCGTCGTTCCCCAGCGTGACGATGGACGCGGAGTAGCCGGCGCGGTTTGGCAACGTCGTGAAATCGATCGGCTCGGAGGCGAGAGGTCAGGGCGTCGACGAGAAGATCGGTCCCCAGCAGCTGCAGCAGGTCTCCATTGGCGTCTCGCAGACCGTCGTATACTGCATCAGGCAATTCAGGTCGTCTTGCGTTGGCGTTCGCGCCGAGGGATCGTCGAAGCTTTTTTTGCACGTGTCGAGGGCGGGAGCGGTCTCGAGGCAGACCTTGATGCTCTCCTCGCAGAATTTCTGTACCCACTGCTCCCGTGTGCTCAGAGCGTCTTCGCTGCCGCTGCCGTCGTCGTCGTGGCCCGTCGCATCTTCGCTGCCATCTTTGAAGCTCAGCTTGCTCGAGTCGACGCACGAGGCCTCGGTGCCCGTGACGAGCTTGACACAGGTTTGAGTCGACGGGCAGGCCGCCAGCGATGATTCGGCGAGGGAGCAGAGGGCCTGCACACACGTCTGGGCGGCACAGATCCCCGAGTCACAGTCCGACCCGCCGCTACAGAGCGTGCCGGTCTTCTTCTTGTCGGAACAAGCGAAGGTGAAGAGGGCGAGCAGGGAGATTGTCAGGAGCGTGATTCTCTGACCCATCGGAGGCCTCCTATGCATTCTGGTGTTGCTACTCGTCGATCGTAGCCGCCTGACGGGCGACAGATCAAACGCTTTCTCCCCGCACGGCGTGAACAGGGGTCGTCGTTGCGGCGGCGAGCGCAGCGAGGGTCGTGCGAATCGCCGCGTCGTCGATCTCGAGGTGGGTCACCAGGCGGATCGTATTGGGGGGAATCGCGAGGCAGCGCACCCCCGAGGCGTCGAGGGCGCTCACGATCGCCGCCGCTTTTTGGTCGCCGGCATCGACCAGGACGATGTTGCTCTCGATCGGCAGACGGGGATGCAGTGGACCATCCAGCCCCGCGATTCCCTCGGCAAGCTCTCGCGCGTGTCGATGGTCGTCGGTCAACCGTCCGCGGTTGTGTTCGAAGGCGTAGCGCGCGCCGGCCGCGAGAATCCCGGCTTGTCGCCAGCCACCGCCGAGCATCTTGCGCATGCGGCGGGCGAGGGCGATCATCTCACGCGATCCCGCGAGGATCGAGCCGGCTGGTGCGCCGAGCCCCTTGCTGAAGCAGAGTGAGACGCTGTCTGCGGGCGCGCAGAGCTCGCGGAGCTCGACCCCGTTCGCTGCGCTGGCGTTGCAGAGCCTCGCGCCGTCGAGGTGCAGGCGCAGGCCGCGCTCCGCGCAAAACGCGCCCAACTCGACGACGGCGTTCTGGGGAAGCACCGCCCCGCCCGAGAGATTGTGGGTGTTCTCCAACGCGACGAGACGGACCGGAGTGAAGTGCGGATTGTCCGCTGGCGTGAGCCAGCTGGCGACGTCGGCGGGCCGGATCACGCCGCGCTGCCCGGCGACGGGGCAGACCGTGACGCCACTGAGCACCGCCGGTCCCCCAGCTTCGAAGCGAAATGGATGGGCGCTGTGATCGAGGACAATCGCGTCTCCAGGAGCGGTTTGGCAGCGGATCGCGAGCTGGTTCGCCATCGTCCCCGAGAGCACGAAGAGCGCCGCCTCCTTCCCGAGAACGTCGGCCATCATCGCCTCGAGCGCGTTGACGGTGGGGTCCTCGCGGAAGACGTCATCGCCGACATCCGCGTTGGCCATCGCGCGCCGCATCTCGGCGCTCGGACGGGTGACCGTATCGCTTCGTAGATCGATCATGCTTGCCCCCAAAGCTCGAGCCAGCGGGCGTCGTCGGTGCGCTCGGCGACCCGAGCGAGCGCCGGCCGGTGGCCCGCCGCAACGATCCGCTCGGCAAGCATTCGGCGTGCGCGTTCCATCTCGGGGCGCACGCGAAAGCTCGTCGACTCGCCGTACACCGATTGGTAAAATACGCCTTCGCCACGGTTGGCCGCGCGCCGATTCTCGGAGACGAAACCGAGGAAGGTCTCGCCAGCGAGCTCGAAAATCGCCCTCGCCAGCGGTCCCTCGAGATCTAGGGGGCTCGCGCCTCGGAGGGCGGTCGACTCGTCGCCGGACGGTGCACCAACGGACGGGTCGTTCGTGGTCGACGGCCCGGCCCAGGCGAGGACGCGCGGAAACTCTTCTAGCAGGCGGCGCGGCGCGGGGTCGGGCAGCATGTGTGCTCGCAGACCGCCGAGCAGCGCGGCATCCACCGCTGTTGGCCGTGCACCGAGGGCGAAGGGCGTCGTCTCGAGCTGCTTCTCCAGTGCCTGATAGAGGCGGAGCGCCTCCTCTTCGACCCCCGCGCGCTGCACGGCCGACTCGAGGCCGAAGGCGCGGCACGCGCGGCCACCCCAGTGCTGCAAGGTCCGAGCGAGTCGTCGTGTGGCAAAGCGCGGAGCGAAGGGCGTCATCTCAGCGGCGATGGCGGCGGCGGCGACGCTCGCGCTCTCCGGATTGTTCCAGCGGAAATGCAACACGGCGCGGGAGAACCACTCGTCGAGCCACTCCTCGACAAGGCGCACGATCACTCCACTCGCATCGCTGGGGATCAACCGGGTCGCGGGGTAGCGCGCTCCGAGGAGCTCGATCATCGGCGTCGAGTCGTAGAGCAGCCAACCCTCGGGGGTCTCGAGCAAGGGGATCAAGTGCGTGCCCGCCCGGGCCTCGAGCTTGGAGCGCAAGAATACGGTCTTGGCGCGATAGAGGTGCGGCACCCCCTGCAACTCGAGGGCCGCCTCCATCTTTCGGGTGAAGAGGCTGAGTCGCACGCCGTAGAGCGTGTATCCGATGCGGGTCTGATCTGTCATCGTGAATCGTTCTCCAACAGTCGATAGGTCGCCACGATCGGGCGGTGATCCGAGAGAGCCTCGACGCCGTCGAGTACGCGTGCCGAGACGCGAACGAGGCCCCGTGCGAAGATATAATCCAACCGGCGATTGGGCCGATCGGCGGGAAATGTCGGCGTCAACTCGACGAAATCATTTCGATCGGAGAGGGCGTCGCGGTATTGTGGCAGGCCGGCCATCAGCATCCCGATGGTCCCGTCACCGCGGAAATCTTCGTTCGGCGCGTCCTCGAAGGCGTGGAGCTTCGTCGCTCGTGGAGGCAATGCGTTCAGGTCTCCGGCCAGCAGCATCAGCGGTTGATTGTGCGCTCGCAATGTGCTCAAGAGCAGCTGTGCTTGTCGCATTCGTCCGGGGATGCTGTAGGCATCGAGGTGCGTGTTGCCGATGCGCAGCGAGCGTCCGCCGAGGTCGACGTCGACGATCTGGACGCCGCGGTCGATGTAGAACCGATTGTAGAGCCATCCATTCTCCCGCGGCTTCGGGAAGAGGTACATCCGATTGTACGAGAGGCGATAGCGGCTCAGCACGGCGACCCCCGAGCGGATTCTGCCCCAGTGTGCCGAGGGCGGCCAATAGGGAAATGGCAGGTAGTTCTTGTCCCAGTTGAGGGCACGCGCGACAAAGGGGAGACCGCTCGCCTCGGCGATACGTCGCGCCATCTCGAGCCGATGGGTCCTCGACGAGCCGAAGTCGACCTCTTGGAGGATGGCGATGTCGACGCGTTCGCGTTTCAGGAGCGTCGCGATCGCGAGCAGATTGGCTTCGACGGTCGATCGCTGGGGTAGCGCGTCGTCTGCTGCCAGGCCGACAGCGTAGTGCAGATTCCAGCTCAGCACGCGCAGCTCAGCGCCGCGCGGTAGCGTGCGCGGCGGTGGCGAGCCGACGGTCTCGATCGGCGTGTCGCATTGCGCCGGTAGCGTGCGCTCAGAGGCCCAGAACAAGAACGATGCGGGCACGAGGACCACGATTACTCCGCAGACGAGAAGGCGCGCGATCAGGCGTCGGCGCGTGTTGCCTCTTTGGCGAACAGAGTCGAGACTCACCCGCCGGCCGATTCGGTGAGCTCGATCATCTTCTCCAACGCCAGTCTCGCCAACCGGGCGATTTCGCTTCGGCTCGAAGCGTCGAGGCGCTCGCGCCAACCGGTCCGTTCGTCGACGTTGTCGCCTGGAAGCACGCGGTTGATCGCCGGCGCGTTCCCCCGTCGCAGGAGGTCCAAGAGTGCGACGAGGTGCGGCGGGTCGTTGCGCGACATCGTCGCACACCCACAACCGAAGCTCCCGTCGGCTCCGGGCACGTCGGCAAGGTTGACGACCTCGACGCCGCGCATCGCGGCTTGTTCCTTCGCGTTGCGAACGAAGTGTCCCTCGGTCGCGATCGCCAGCTTCCCGCCGCTCGGCGTGCCGAGCATCTCGCGCCAGAGGTACGCCGTCGAGCCCGCACCGTCCGCCGCTTCGACGACCTCGCGCCGGCATTCCGGATGGACGAGCACGCGATACCCGAGAGCGCGCCAATACTCGACGTGCTCGGGCCGAAAGACCATGTGAACCCCGCAATAGCTTCCGAAGAGCAGCATCTGCGCGCCATCGAGCTGATCGCGCTCGTTCGACGAGAGCGCATCGACGCGGAAGTGCATCGCCGACTGGCCACCGGGCAATCGATAGACCCCCTGCGGTCCGATTCCGAGCTGACCGGCGACGTTGTCGCCGAGGTGCTCGTCGGGTAGAAAGAGCACTTTCTTGCCCTGCTTCAAGGCCCAATCGACGATGATCCGCGCGTTGCTGCTCGTGCACGTCGCTCCACCCGTAAGCCCGGAGAGCGCCTTCAGACGGCCCGATGTGTTCATGTAGGTCACGACGAGGAGATCGTCGCCGAAACGATCGCGCAACTCGTCGAACAGCGGCTCGACCATCCACTCCTTGGCGAGCATCTCCATCGTGCAGCCCGCCTTCGGGTTGGTGATGTAGACCGCTTGGTCCGGGTGCGCGAGAATCGCGATCGACTCGGCCATGAAGTGCACCGCCGATTCGACGATCGTCTTCGATTGCGGATTGCGCACGGCCTGCAGGGCGAGGACGTACGAGTCGGCGATCGTGCCCCCGTAGCGTTCGACGAGCTTGACGATCTCACCCCCCATATAGTAGTGCGCCAGCAGCAGGAGGGAATCGCCGAAGTGGTCGAGGGCCGGTTGGATGTAGCGGTCCATCCAGGGAAGCACCGTTTCGGGCGTTCGATCGCGGAGCGCCAGGTACTCCTCGGCGTAGACCTTGAACTCCTCCTGGTACCAATCCAGGGGCAGGTCGGTCTGGCAGATCGGCATCCCTGCTCGAATGCGAATCTCGCTCGAGCGGAACGAGGTGTCGGTCTCGCTTGCGCGGTTGGGTGCGACGGTCGTCATCGGTTCTCCTGTTGCGCGCCGAAATGCCCGATCCATTTCGTACGCGAGTCCTAGGCGCCATCGAGCGTGGCGTATGGCGCTGCTTGCACTCGCTCGCGGCGACACTTCATCTGAAATTCGAGTAGAGCGCATCTGATTTCGGCGCTGGTTTTCATACAG
>JAGQJP010000682.1 GCA_020430585.1 Myxococcales bacterium
CGAGCAGCGCCGCGAGGGCCGGCGGCCGGTTGACCAATAGCGGATGCCGCCCTGGAGCCGCGGGGCCGGGGGTTCGTAGGCATCCCGGCGCCGAAGCGGCGACGAGCGTCAGAAGAAACAAGCGGAAGAAGCGGCGCATGTGATCGAACATACCCGGTTGACCCGCTCCGTGGTTTCGGTTTATCTCAGGTGGTGCACAGCTGGGTGAACCACCACGACCGAGGAGACAGATGGCGATACACTTGGTACTAGCATCAGCGTCCCCGCGCCGCAAGGAACTTCTCGAGCGGATGGGCTTTGCTGTCAAGGTCATCACAGCGCAGGTCGACGAGCTGCCGATGGCCGAAGAGACTCCCGAGAACTACGTCAAGCGAATGGCGCGGGCGAAGGTGCTCTCGATCGTCAACCGCATCCAAGCGACGATCTACCCCGAGCCCGAGGCGCCGCCGGCGCCCGTCTCCAAGCGCAGCTCGGGTGCGAAGGATACGCGTACGCGCTGGATCATCGGCGCCGACACGATCGTCGTCAAGGACGCGCGGCTGATGCAGAAGCCGAAGGACCAGAACGAGGCCTTCGAAATGCTGACCGCGCTGAGCGGTGACGAGCACCACGTGATCACGGGGTTCTGCATCTTCGACGTCTTCAAGAACAAAGAGGGGATCCAGGCGGTGAAGTCGGTGGTGAAGTTCAAGCGCCTCTCGAAGGTCGAGATCGAGAAATATCTCGCCGTCGGAGAATCGCTGGACAAGGCTGGCGCGTATGCCGTCCAGGGCGTCGGCGCCTATCTCGTCGACTGGATTCAGGGTTCCTATACCAACATCGTCGGTCTGCCGCTCTGTCAGGTGATCGAGATGATGGAGGAGATGGGCGCGACCGATCTGTTGCCCTTCTGACGCGATGATCAACCCCTCCGAGAGCCGGATCGCCCCGCGGATCGAGGTCGTTCGCCGTCGGATCGAGCTCGCCTGCCGCGCCGCTGGACGTCCCGTCGACGCCGTCACGCTGCTCGCCGTGTCGAAGACGCAACCCGACGCCGCGATTCGTGCCGCCGTCGCCGCCGGGCAGCGGGACTTCGGCGAGAACTACGCCCAGGAGCTGCTCACGAAGATGGACGCGCTCGCCGATCAGCCGATCCGCTGGCATTTCATCGGTCACCTTCAGCGCAACAAAGCGAAGAAGCTGGTTCCCCGCCTTTACGCCCTTCATACGCTCGACTCGCCGCGGCTCGTCGAGGCGATGCTCCCCCACCTCCACGGACGCGAGCGTCCCTTGCAGATCTACGTACAGGTCAACGTCGCAGGGGAGGCGCAAAAGAGCGGGGTCGCACCCGCCGAGCTGGCAGAGATGCTCGCCGCGATTCCGCTACATCCCGGTCTCGAGCTCTGCGGGTTGATGACGATGCCGCCCTTCGACGTCGATCCGACGCCGCACTTCGTCGAGCTCGCCCGCCTGCTCGAGCGACATCGATCGGCGCTGCCGCCCGAGCAGCAACTGACGTTCTCGGGTCTTTCGATGGGGATGAGCGACGATTTCGAGCGGGCGATCGGTTGCGGTTCGACAGTCGTGCGGTTGGGAACCGTCTTGTTCGGCCCCCGCCAAGGAGGAACATGATGCGGATCGGTTTGATCGGTGCGGGAAACCTCGGCGAAGCGTTGGTTCGTGGCGTGGGAGCCGCCTTTGGTCGGGTGCTGGTCGCGGAAAAGCGCAGCGAGCGCCTGGATTTCATGGTGGCGACCTACGGGGTCGAGCCCAGTACGGTGAGCTCCCTGATGAGCCAGGCCGAGGTGGTGATCGTGGCGGTCAAGCCGACACAGATCGCCAAGACCCTCGGCGAGATGGCGGCGGCGGTGACGCAGCAGCAGATCATCGTCTCGGTGGCCGCAGGCGTGTCACTCTCGCAGATCGCCCTCTATCTCGGCGCCGAACGACAGCTCGTGCGCGTGATGCCCAATACGCCCGCGGCGGTTGGCGCAGGGGTGAGCGCGATCTTCCATCCCGCTGGCGAGCGCGGCGTGTTGGACAAAGTCCACGCCGTCTTTTCGTGTGTCGGCGACGTCGTCGAGGTCCAGGACGAGTCCTGGTTCGATGCGATCACCGCGCTCAGCGGAAGCGGCCCAGCGTACATCTGCCTCGTCCTCGAAGCGCTCGTCGAGGGCGGTGTCAAAGCTGGGTTGCCCCGCGACGTCGCCTCGCGACTGGCGCTGGGAACGTTGCGTGGCACGGCGGCGCTGGTCGACGCGCGTGACGGGGACGCGGCAGCCACGCGCCACGCCGTCACGAGCCCGGGTGGCACGACCGCATATGGCCTCGCCGTTCTCGAGCAGCGGGCGACGCGCAGCGCCTTCATCGAGGCGGTCGCTGCCGCAGCACAGCGCGGTCACGAGCTCGGCCAGCGCAGCTGACGACTCCCGAGAGGACGCGATCGCCAATGCTTTTCGTCGCACCCCGAGGCGTCGGCCTCCGTGGGATGTCGACGTTCGATCGTGGGGCGCTCTTGCCGCCCCCGGGGGTGGATCAGCGCATCCCGCTCAGGCCGGCGACGAAATGACGCACGGCACGACCGCGGTGGCTCAACTCATTCTTCTGCGGCCCATCGAGCTCGGCGAAGGTACATCCCGCGTCCGGTACGAAGAACACCGGATCGTATCCAAACCCGCCGGCGCCGCTCGGTGAACGGGTGATCGCGCCGCGAATCGCGCCGCGAGCGAGGAACCCCCGGGCTGCTGCGCGCTGCACGACCTCGACCTCCCGCGGGAGGGCGAGGCTCGAGCCATCGGGGACCAGAAAGGCGATCACGCAGCGAAACTCGGCGCCACGTCGCTCGTCGGGAACGTGCTCGAGCTCGCGCAGCAACTTTTCGTAGTTGTCTCGGTAGGTCGCGTCCGCTCCTGCGTAGCGTGCGGCGTAGATACCGGGCGCGCCGCCGAGGGCGTCGACGAAGAGCCCAGTATCGTCGGCGAAGGCCGGGATGCCGAGCTGCGCGACCGCGAGCTCCGCTTTGAGCAGCGCGTTCTCCTCGAGAGTCTCGCCGACCTCGTCTGCCGCGGGCAGCTGCGGCTCGTCGAGACAGGAGCGCAGCTCGAAAGGCAACCCGCTGAGCAGGGCCTGGATTTCGTGGACTTTGTTTCGATTTTTGGTCGCGAAGAAGAGCTCGATCATCAGCGGATCTTTTTGTCGAAGAGCTCGATTCCGCGGACCAGAGCAGCGGCGATACGCTCCTGTACCGCGTCGTCGAGCAGTTTCTTGGCTTCGTCGGGGTGACTGAGAAACCCCATCTCGACGACGATAGCGGGCATCTGCGCGTGGCGCAAGACTCCAAACGGGGCTTGTTTCACGCCGCGGTTTCGCCACTTGGTCTCCTTGACCAGGGCGGCGAGGATCGCCGTGGCGAGGTGGAAGCTGAAGGTGTGCGCCTGCACGTGCTGGAGCTGGGTGAGAATCCCCTGAATTTCGTTGGGAGATTCTTGCACGGGAAGAGTGAAGAGCTCGGCGCCGTTCTCACGGTGTGCCAGCTTGAGGGCTTCGGCGTCCGACGCCTTCAACGAGAGGAAAAAGGTCTCGATCCCGGTGCCGCGATGCTTCGGGTCGGAGTTGCAGTGCAGGCTCAAGAAGACGTCGGCGCCGGCTCGATTGGCGAACTCGATGCGCTCCCGAAGGCTGAGGGGCTTGTCACTCTCGCGGGTCAGCAGTACGCGGGCGCGCGTCGTCTCTCGCAGGTGTGCGGCGAGCTTGAGCGCGACCCGAAGGGTGATGCGCTTCTCGAGGACCCCGTAAATGCTGCGTGTGCCGAGGTTGTCTCCACCGTGGCCCGGGTCGATCACGATCGTTCGCACCTTCTTCAGCTCGATTCGACGTATGCCCTTGGACGGTGTTGATTTGCGCTTGGCCTCGGCGCGCGGGACCGCTACACTGGCCTCGAGGAGGAGCGATGAGAGGAGTACGAGCACGAATCGAAGGGTGATTTCCGGCCGCGGGGGCATCGTCAGCTCCGTCGGTTTGTTCGCGATGACTTCGAATCTACCCTGCGTCGGGCTCGTGTCAACTTTTTGGCACCTTGATTTTGCAGCCCTTTTCGTCGCGGAATCGTTTTCGATCCGATCCGTTTGAGAGAGTATGATCAGCCAGCTCATCCGTCGCTGCATCGGCAGCCTTCTGATCCTCTGCGCCATCGCGGGCGTCGCCTTCGGTGGGGCGAAGAGCGTGATTCGCTTGCAGCCCTTGGGGCGCAAGCTGACTCCACGCCAGATCGCCGCGGTGAAACGGGCGATCATCGCCTTCTACGCCGTCGACGTCGAGGTCGCGCCGCGTCTTCCGCTGCCGAAGCTCGCCTACTATCCCCCGCGAAAGCGCTACCGCGCCGAGAAGATCCTCGACTGGCTCGCGCCCACCGTTCCCAAGCGCCTGCGCCTGGTGCTGGCGATCACGGCGACGGACATCTCCACGAGCAAACCGCCGCACAAGGATTGGGGGGTTCTCGGTTTGGCCACGCTCGACGGGCGTGTGAGCGTGATCTCCCTCTTCCGCTGCCGTCGGCGCGCGCGTTCCGTTCGTCACGCGCTCGTTCGCCTGATGAAAGTCGCGGTCCACGAGGTCGGGCACAATCTCGGGCTCGACCACTGCCCGCACCGGGGCTGCTTGATGGAGGACGGCCACGGCTCGGTGCTGACGACCGATCGCGAGCGCGATCTTTGCCCGAGCTGCCGTCGCGCCCTCGAGCGACGCGGTTACCGATTGCCAGCGCCGCCGAAAGAGATCTGGAGTGAGCGATGAGCGACGAGTTGGCTCAGACGACCAGCGCGAGCGCAGAACGCCGCCGTTGGTGGAGGCGTAGCGCGATCGGCGCTCTCGTCATGGCGAGCACTGGATTTGCCGGGATCCTCGGCAGCAGCTGGTGGATCCGTCGCGCCACGGCCAAGCGCATCGTCAGCATCCACGAAGCCGTGACAAACCGTGCCGATCACGCCGACGTCGTGATCGTGCCAGGGGCTCGGGTGTACGCCGACTCCACCGTCTCGGTGGCTTTGCGCCACCGGCTGATGGCGGCGCTGCAACTCTATCGCGCGCGCATCGTGAAGAAGATCCTGCTCTCTGGCGACCACCGGCGGGTGCGCTACGACGAGGTGAACGCCATGCTTCGCTGGATGCTGGCCCACGGGGTCCCAAAGGACGTGATTTACCTCGATCACGCGGGGTTTCGCACGTTGGATACGATGCTGCGGGCCGCTCGCATCTTCAAGATCCGTCGTGCATTCGTTACGACGCAGGCGTTTCATCTTCCTCGTTCTCTCTTTCTCGCCGATTACGCGGGAATCGACGCAATCGGTGTCATCGCCGACCGGGAGACCTACCCCGACGCGCGCTTCAACGAGGCGCGTGAGCTGTTCGCGCAGGCCCGGGCGATGCTCGATCGCTACGTCCTCCGACTCGGACCGTCTCTCGGCGGCCCGCCGATCCCGATCGACGGACCGGCGCAGGCGACCCACGATCGCTACAGCGATCGGATTCGCTCGTTCAAGTCGCATTGACCTCGTCGTCGAGGGGCGCTACTCTCTCGCAGCATGAAGATTCTCATCACGATCGGAACCCGTCCCGAGGCGATCAAGCTAGCGCCCGTCGTTCACGAAATTCAGCGCCGAGACTCGGCGGAGGCGGTCGTGCTCTTGACCGCACAACATCGAGAGATGCTCGACCAGGTCCTCGAGGCGTTCTCGATCCGCGGCGACGTCGATCTCGATCTGATGCGGCCCAATCAGTCGCTCGAGGGCTTGACCGCTCGCCTGGTCACGGAGATCACGCGCGTTCTTCGAGAGCAACGCCCCGATTGGGTCGTCGTCCAGGGCGACACGACGACGGCGTTCGTGGGCGCGCTCAGCGCGTTCTACGTCGGAATACCGGTCGGTCACGTCGAAGCCGGTCTGCGCACCAACAATCCGCGCGAGCCCTTCCCCGAAGAGATGAATCGCAGACTGATCGGGTCATTGGCGACGCGTCACTTCGCGCCGACGCCGACCGCTCGCGCACACTTGCTGGGCGAAGGTGTCGACCCGGCGTCGATCGAGGTCACGGGAAACACGTCGATCGATGCGCTCTTTTACATGCGGGATCGCGCGGCGCGGCCCGAGCTGCTCGATCGCGTGGCGCCAGGGCAGCGCCTGATCCTGATCACCGCCCATCGCCGGGAGAGCTTCGGCGAGGGGTTCGTCTCGATCTGCAGCGCTCTTCGCCGCATCGCCGAAGAGCGGCCGGAGTGCACGCTGATCTATCCCGTGCACCCGAATCCGAACGTGCTTTCGCCCGTGCACGACGCTCTCGGCGATCTGCCGAACGTGATCTTGACCTCACCCCGTGGCTACCCCGAGTTCGTCGCGCTGATGGACGCCGCGGAGCTGATTCTCACCGACTCCGGCGGAATCCAGGAAGAGGCGCCGAGCATCGGTAAGCCAGTGCTCGTGATGCGCGATGTGACCGAGAGGGTCGAGGCGGTTGAGGCGGGTACGGTGATCCTCGTCGGAACCGACCGCGAACGGATCGTCGAGGAGACGTATCGGCTGCTCGACGATCCCTTGCATTACCAAGAGATGGCCCGCGCCCACAACCCATATGGCGACGGTACCGCGTCGGTTCGCATCCTGGACGCCTTGCTCCGCGGGTGAGCGTCGGGCCCTTCTCGGAGGCGTTCGACTTCCGCGGACACTGCCAGAAAAATCTACAATTAATAGCGAGTTACCGACCATCGGCGAATGCGTCCACGGCCCGCAGACCCGCTAAAACTCTGAAAAGAAACGATTGTGAACGCCTCTTCATCAGGAAAATCGCCGATCCGCGATCGTGGCGATCGAGAATTCGAGACGAGAGCTAACTGCCCGTGTTCGCTTTTGAATAAAAATTTCTTGTCGGATCGCAAAAAATCGGTTGACGCATTCCGGAAGATCTCATAGAGTCCTTCTTGGGTGGCACGGAAAACACCCGAACAGGGTCCGAGACCCAAACCATGCGGCACTCCGGTATGCATGGGTGGTCGAGCAAAGAGAGAACGCGGTTTGCCGTGAGGTGGAACGGTTCTCGAGGCGAAAAAATAAGCCCGCTCGATACATATGCAGCAGACGCATGGCCCGGGTTGGACAGAAAGCCTACAAGGGTTGGATCTCTCTTCGGAGAAGTCCTGGTCAGCCGGCTCACGATACTCTGAAGTGGTCGAAACCACACGAGAGGAGAATCGCAAGATTCTGGGACGGCTGGTGATGTACCTTAGAAGGCGTAGAACCCCAAGAGAGGATCGGCCTTCGTTTCGGCTAACCCCGGGACGAATGCGAACGGACTCTCGAGCGGATGAAAACCCTAAGGATCAGGTATTCCGGACGTCAGAGATTTTATACAATTCTCGACCGAAGGACCGGTACTAGCTTGCTAGTGTTTGGAAGTATGCCAAGGTCGTAAGGGTAACGTCATCTGACGAAGATGACGTGCTGTTCGAGAGGGGAAGCCTCTGAAGGGGGAACCCCAAGAGCGGATGAGGCATGAAATAAGGTCTCTACGCATCTGGAGGAGTAAGCCGCTACGAGGTTGAGAAAACCTGAAAGCGGAACGAACTGGGTGAGGCAAGCCCAGGGTTGTGGACTCCAGATGTCAGACACGCTGAAGGGGCGAGAAACCTCATGGAAGTCTGTCGAGTGGTTTGGCGTTTCGGCGTCGGATTGACTCGGCGGGGCTTGTGCGGACAAGCTCTACAGACGGACGAAAGGCCAAGAGAGAGGGCATCGGTTGCTTGCAATTTGATGTCTAGTGCGTTGCGCGAACACCTCACCGGTCTGTCTCGTAAGAGATGCAAAAGACCACCGAGGGAGCGGCAAACCAATAGGTCGCTAGTTCAACGTGCAAAGGCTCTGAAGGTCTAGTTGACGTCAAAAGAGTTCGCCGTGAGACCGGTGACGGGGTCATGGCATCTGCATAAAGCTCTCACGCTTCGAAGAGGCAACACTGTTCGAGTTTCCGCGTCACCCTCTTTTTTTGCCTACACGGGCGTCGGTCATCTTGGCCGGCGCCTTTTTTCGTTGTGGGGCCGTCTCTCCGCCGGGCCGAGGTCACGGACTACGCCGGCTGCGGCCGCAACGCTTCGCCGCGCTCGTCTCGTGCTCAGCGAAGCTTGCCCGGCTTCGGTGGAGCAGCGTTGGCGCCGTCCTCTGGCCAGCTGTGTTTCGGATAGCGTCGGCCGAGCTCGCGCCGCAGGGCGGGGTAGTGCCGTTGCCAGAAGCCGGAGAGGTCGTCGGTGATCTGAACCGGGCGACGATTCGGCGCCAACAGGTGCAGCACGAGGGCGACCCGGCCATCCCCAATCCTCGGCCCTTCCCGCATTCCGAAGAAGTCCTGCAGCCGAGATTCGACAAAGGGTGTTCGATCGGTCTCGTATCGAATCGTCAGCCGACGGCCACTCTTGAGCTCGAGCTTGGTTGGCGCCAGGCGCTCGAGGGCTGTCCGGAGCGTGGGATCGATTCGTTGCTCCAAAACCCGGATCAGGTCGAGCTGACGCAACTCGGCGAAGCTCCGTAGGCCGCTGGCTGCAGCGCGCAGCGCCTCCTCGAGGGTTTCGTCGCGCCACGGCGGGAGCGCGAGGTCCGGGCGCAGCTCGCTGGCGAAGCGAATCCGATTTCTGTGTTGCAGAAGCGCGTCCTCGTCCGTGAACGCGGCGAGTCCTTTGGCGAGGGCGGCGCGAATCAGGCACTCCGTCACCTCGGGGCTGTCCGCGCGCCCCCACGGCGACTCTGCGATCACGAGATCGCGATAGAGCAGCGTCTCGACACAATCGACCCGCTCGCGCTCTTCGTTCCAGCGCACCTGAAGCGCTTCTCCCAGGGAATCGGGGAACAGATCGAGCAGCCAATCTGCCTCGATCGCGCTGGCGACCTGAATCCGCACGCGGCGACCGGCGGTGTTGCGGCTTTCCTCGGCGTCGATGGCGACGATCAACTCGGCTGTGCTCACCTCACTCATCGTCGAGAGCTCGGCGCGGATCCCCCCACAGAGCAGGAAGCTCCCGTCTCGCTGACGGCGGGCGACGCGGTCGGGAAACGCCGTGAGAAGGCTGAGCAGCAACGCGTCTTCGGACGTTGCGGGGTCGGTGCTTCTCTTCGCGGTCTCCGCGGCCCGCCTCGTCGCCGCGTTCGCTCGCCCATCGATCGCGTTCGGGTCCGCCACGGTGCGCGGGTCCGCCGCGCGGCGGTCCAGGATCCGTTCCAGCTGGCGCGCAGCCGTCTCGGCGCGCCTGGCGGTGATCGATGGAAGTCCCAGATCGCTACCAAGCCGGGGATCGAAGCGAGCGTCGACCATCTGGCTCAGAGTGTCGCTCCAGTGCTCGACGTCGGATCGCCCGGGCGCTCGCGGCGTCCGAGAGGGAAGCCGCTCCGCCAGCAACGCCGCCGCCCGACACGCCTCGCGCGAGACGCCGCGTCGTTGTCCGTCGAGAACGAGCCGCCCGAGCCTCGGGTGCAGCGGAAAGCGCGACAATCTGCGGCCGATCTCCGTGATCGTGCCCTCAGCCGTCAGCGCCCCGAGCTCGACGAGCAGCTGCTCGCCGCGCCGCCACGCCTCGCCGTCGGGGGCCTCGAACCAGCGGAGGTCCTCGCGCCCGAGGTTGATCGAGGCGAGAAGTAGAATGACTTCACTCAGATCGATGCGCTGCAGCTCCGGAGTCTCGGCGGCCGCTCGCGCCGCGTAGTCTCGATCGGAGTAGAGCCGGACGCAGCGACCGGGCGCGGTCCGTCCCGCGCGACCCGCCCGTTGGTCTGCAGAGGCTCGGCTGATCCGCGCGAGCGTCAGCCGCGGGACCCCGGAGAAGAGCGAGTGGCCCGCGATCCGCGCCTTCCCGCTATCGATCACCGCCTTCACTCCCGGGATCGTGAGCGAGGTCTCGGCGACATTCGTGGTGAAGATCACCCTCCGGCGCTCGGAAATCGACAGCGCGCGCGCCTGTTCATCGTTGGGGAGGGATCCGTGCAACATTCGGCGCTCGAGCCCGGCGCGTGAGGCGAGGCTCGCGCAGCGCTCGAAACAGCGCCGGATCTCGGCGAAACCTGGCAGAAAGACCAGCACGTCTCCCGTGGCCTCGCCCTCGACGAGCTCGGTTAGGGCGGCCTCGACGCAGGCCTCGATCGGGCGCAGCTCGGGGTTGTCGCGGTAGACGACGGCTATCGGATGGGCTCGGCTCTCGACCTCGATCACAGGGCAACCGCCGAGGAACTGTGCGATCGGGCGCGGGTCGATCGTCGCCGACATCACGACCAGCTTCAGATCGGGGCGGCGGCTCTGTCGCAGCCGTTCGAGCAGGGCGAGGGCCAGGTCTGTTTGCCAATGGCGTTCGTGGAACTCATCGAGGACGACGGCTCGAACGCCGTGCAGCTCGCCGTCCGATTGCAGACGACGGCTGAGGATCCCCTCGGTGACGAAGCGGATCCGGGTCGTCGCGCTCTGGCGCTGCTCGAAGCGGATTTGATAGCCGACGCGCCCGCCGATCGGCTCGCCGAGCTCGGCAGCGACACGCTCGGCGGTGAGACGTGCTGCGAGCCGCCGTGGCTCGAGGACCAGGATCTCGCCGTCGGGGAAGGCCTCGAGGAGCGCGGGCGGGACTCGCGTCGTTTTGCCCGTTCCGGGCGGTGCGACGAGCACGAGCGCGCCCGAATCGTCGAGCGATCGGACGATCGTCGGCAGCTCGGGGTCGATCGGTAGCGGCGTGCGGGGGGGCGGCCTCATCGCGCTCAGGCGACCCCAGCGCGCACGAGGTCGTGGAGTCGCACCAGGCCGAGGGCGCTTCGATCGTCGTCCACGACGGGGAGGACCGAGATCTGGCTCGGGCGATCCTCCATCAGGTGGACCGCCTCCACCGCGAGCTGTTCTGGGAGAATCGTGACCGGCTCGGTCGTCATCGCCGCGTCCACGGTCAAGGCGAGCATCGCA
>JAGQJP010000683.1 GCA_020430585.1 Myxococcales bacterium
GGGGACCAAGTGCGGGCAATCGATGAAGGGGTTGCGATTGTGCTGCAGTGTCTCGATGTCGTCATTGCGCTGCAGCTCTTTCGGTGACACGGGATCGGTGACGTGCCAGAGACGAAAGGCCGCCTCCTGCCGCACGTCGATCGGCAGCTCGTAGCGAACCGAGAAGTAGAACATCGCCCGCGCGACGTCCCCCTTGTGCTGGTCGGCGGGCTCCCAGACGATCACGCCGACGGCGTCCTTGCCGCGAATCGAGTAGTAGTCGCCGGTGACGAAGGGGCAGAGCACGATCCCCGTCGGATCGTAGCACTTGTCGGCGATCACGACCGGGCCGAAGGGCGTGTTTCCACGCGACGAGTTGATGTTCGGGATCGACGGGAAGAGGTGGTGTAGATCCGACTTGGCGTCGCCCTCGGCGCCCATGCTCTGCGGCCAGGTGTGCTCGGCGTTGAGCTCCTTTGAGTAGTTCGGCAGCACGCCCTTGGTGACGGCGACCCATTTGCCCGAATAGACCCCCTGCACCTGTCCGGAGACGTAGTCGAGGGTCCAGAAGATCTGAGCCCGCGCCGCCTCGTAGTCCATCACCGAGACCTTGCTCCCCGTGTAGCTGAAGAGCGCCTGCCGTAGCGCGTTCCCGGTCTTGCCGACAATCGATGCGTAGCGCTGATCGCAAGTCGGTACGAGGGTGCAACCCTCGCCCTGCTCGACGTACCCCACACTGCAGCGACACTCGTAGTTCTCGCCGTCGATCGCGAGGCAGGTCGTGCGCTCGCCAACCGTACAGGGATTGGGCTCGCACGGATTCTTCGCGACGCAGCTCTCGTTCTCGAGCTTGTAGCCGGGATCGCAATCGCAGACGGCCGAATTTCCCACCACCGAACACTGCGATCGATTCGGAGCCGTGCAGGGATTCGGTGAGCAGCGATCGATCGGCACGCAGCTCTGAAACTCTTGCGAAATCTCGAAGCCGTCATCACACTTGCAGGTGTACCCGAGGCCAGCGGGTTCGCATACCGACATCTGCGGCTCGGTGCAGGGGTTTGGGTCGCAGGGATTCGGTCCGTCGTCCTCGATGCACTCCTGGGTCAGAGGATCGAGGTGAAACCCCAGGTCACAGCGGCAGACGAAGCCATCGAGAGCTGGCTCGCACCGAGATTGGTGCGGTGCGACACAGGGATTGGCGGCGCAGGGATCGAGAACGTCGACGATCGACGGGTCGCCGTCGATCGAGACCTCGAGATCCGCCTCGTCGACGTCGGGCGTCTCGGCGTCGCCATCGGGCGTCGGCTGCACCGAGAGGTCGGCGCTCACATCAGCTGCCGTGGAATCGACGCTGTCGTTCGTCGAGGTCGAGCTCTTCTGCCCGCATCCCGCGAGCAGAGCCACCATCAAAAAGAGCATACCGGCGCGAGCCACCAAACGAGCCATCCCTTCTCCTCAGAGGTCAAAGTCGAGGCGATAGACCGTCGGCTTCGCCCCTTCACTGATCGTTAGATATCCCGAGCCATCGAAATCGAGGGCGATCGACTCTCCCTGCGGTTGACTCGGCAGCGGCACCGTGCAAGTCGGCTTGGTGAGCGCTTCGACGATGCTCGCGCCGTCGCGCTCCCAGAGGAACGCCTTGTTGTAGGTGCGCACGATGATCCGCGCACCGTCGACGCTGATGTCGGCGCCCGTGACCAGCGCGTTGGGCACACCGAGGGTGCCGACGAGCTCTAGCGTCACGTCATCTCCGTCCTGATGCGGGGCGGCCTTCTTGAAGATCTGCGCCGCTCCGCTCGTCTGTTTGGCGATCAGGTAGAGATCGCCCGAGGCGGGGTCGACGAAGAGCGCCTCGCTGTTCTGTTTCGCGCCGGGGTAGTGCAGCGTCAGGTGGAGCACGCTGCTCGACTCGACGAGCACCTCCTCCTCGAGACCGTCGACCGTCGGCTCGGGCAACACGAAGACCATCACCGACGGTCGGGACTGCGCGTTGTCCCCGATGTCTCCGATGTAGAGATAGTCCACGCCCCCCGATGGACCAGGGCCGATCGCCAGGTCCTCCCAGTCGACAGCGGTCTCATCGTTGAGGCGAAATCGCTGGAGGAGCGCGCCGCTGCGATCGAGGGCGTAGATCGTCGCCGTGTCGCCGGAATCGTTGTGGACCCAGAGGATCGAGGGTTGAGAGCGGCTGGCGATCAATCCGGAGATCTCGGTGAGCAGTGGGCTTTCGACGATCCCCGCGCTCATGGGTGACGAGACGCTGGGGCAGCCCGGAACGAGATCGCCAGCGTCGGCGCTGGTGTCGCCCGTATCGCCCGCATCCATGCTGGTGTCGCTGGCTTCCGTCGTCCCATCGGCGCCCACCAGGCTGTCCGCAAGGTCCTCGTCCCCGACCGAATCGGCGTCGTTATCGACGCTGGTCTCCAGGTCAGCGGCAGCAACATCGAGCACGGCGTCGGACGTCCCCAGCTGATCGGCGAGCGCGGAGCTGTCGGCGCTCGCATCCCGATGTGTCGCGCTACTCGACGAACAGCCGCCAACGACGGCGATGAGGATGACGGAGGCGAACAACCACGCAGCGAACAACCGCCACGAACCCGACGGGGCGAGGGTGAGGGGGGCCGCCGCTGTCGATTCGCGGCCCACGGCGAATCGGAACTGAGTCATCGTCTCTGCCGCTCCTCTCGATCGTCGAACGATCCGCGCGGCTCGTCTCGATCATCCGACGTTTTTCGGATCGGGTCTCGATCGCCCACGGGTAGCAGCCCCTCGCAGGACGCGCCGCTCCAGCGCGCCCGTCGTAGATCGACGAGACCAGTCGAAGCGAAGCGAACACCCTCGGCTTCGAGCCGCTGGCGCTGCTCCTCGAGCGACGAGCCATCACCGCGCGGGCTCAGACCCCCACGGGCATTCACCACGCGGTGCCAGGGCAAGCGCTCGTCCTCCGACTGACGCAGAAAGCGACCGACTTGCCGGGCGCAGCGAGGAAATCCCGCGAGCTCGGCGACTTGACCGTAGGTCACGACGCGCCCTCGCGGCACGCAGCGAATCACGGCTTCGAACGACGCAAAGCGCTCCGCCGAGGTCGCCGCGATCGGTCGTAGTCCGAACAGCGCTGGTATCGACGGGCGACGGGTCAACTCCGAGACCTCTTCGGAAGACGGGTGGAATGAAACTCTCTACCCTTAAGTTGTAGCAGACGCCGCGGTCGAACGAAAGGGACAGATCATAGCAGCGTCGCGCGGTTCGGGCGTTGGCAACCACGCCCGCATGGTGTATGGTAGGTCCCGATGAGTCGCTCCGTATTTTTGCGTGCAAACTGGCGCTACCTCTTGATGGCGAACTACGCGATCGATCCCGCGCTGCTCGTCGATCATTGCCCCGCGGGGGTCGAGATCGACCGACACGACGGCGAGACCTTCGTCAGCCTCGTCGGCTTTCTCTTCCTCGACACACGGGTGATGCGCGTGCCGATTCCCGGACACCGCGACTTCGAAGAGCTCAACCTGCGCTTCTACGTCCGACGCCAGACCGACGGCGGGTTGCGGCGGGGCGTCGCCTTCATCGCCGAGATCGTCCCGCGACGAGCGATCGCGTGGGTGGCGAGGACACTGTACAACGAGAGCTACCTCGCCCTACCGATGGATCATCGGGTCGACCGCCACGGCGACCGGCTCGCTCACGGCAGCCGCGTCTCGTATCGCTTCTTCTCGAACGAGCGCTGGCAGGAGATCGCGGCGACGGTCACGGGCCAGTGCCAGGATCTCGCTGGCGGCTCCTTCGATCAATTCATCGCCGAGCACTATTGGGGCTACGCGCGCCAGAAGAACGGCGGTACCGTCGAGTATCGCGTCGACCATCCCCCGTGGCCGATCTGGCGGGCGACGGACTTTCAGAGCTCGATCGACGTCTCCGCTGTCTATGGACCCGCGTTCGTCGAACCGCTCTCGAAGCCGCCGCGCTCGATCTTCATCGCCGACGGCTCGGCGATCGCCGTGCACCACGGGGAGAGACTACGATGATCCGTCACCGCGACACGCTCGCCCCCCTGCTCGCCGCGCTGCTGCTACTCGGCAGTTGCAACCGCGAAGCGCCCAAGACGGTGGATCCGCCGCTGACGATCCATCAGGCCGCGTTCCACGGGCGACTCGATCTCGTGCGGCAGAAGCTCGACGCGGGTGTCGACGTCAACGCCGTCGACGACGGCTTCACGCCGCTACACTCGGCGGTGCTCGGCGTTCGGCCGAAGGTCGTGCAGCTGTTGCTCGAGCGCGGAGCCGATGCGAATCGCGTCTCGCGCAGCGGCTCGACGGCGCTGCACTACGCGACACTCAAGAACAGCACGGCGATCGTCGCCTCGCTCTTGCGCCACGGCGCAAAGCCAGACACAGCTCAGACGCAAACACAACAGACCGCGCTGATGATGGCGGCGGGACGCGGTTACCTGGCGATCGTGGAGCTACTCCTCGCCCGCCACGCCGACACGTCCAGGCGCGACAAAGACGGGCGAACGGCGCTGATCTACGCTGGATTTCACGGTAGCGCGGCGACCCTCGGCGCCCTTTTGAAGGGCAAAGCGGACCTTGGCGCGCACGACAAGCTAGGCTGGACCGCGCTACACTTCGCCGCTTCCCGCGGGCACGTCGCCGCCGTCGAGCTGCTTTTGGCGCGCGGAGCATCGAAGCAGTCGAAGACCAAGCGCGGAAGGACCGCCTTCGATCTGGCGCGACGCAAGAAACACGAGGATGTCGCGAAACTGCTGCGCTGACCAACCGACTATGGCGATCATCGAGTTCCCCCCAGTCGAAAGCGCAGATCCCCACGGGCTCGTGGGTGTCGGCGGTGATCTCGAGGTCTCGAGCCTGCTGCTGGCCTACACCTCGGGGATCTTTCCCTGGCCACACGAGGGGTATCCGCTGCTCTGGTTCGCCCCTCCGCAGCGCGCCGTGCTCTTCTTCGACGAGCTTCACGTCTCGCGTCGCCTGGCCAAGTACCTGCGCAAGGCGGACTTTCACTTCGCCGTCGACCACGACTTCGAGGCGGTGATCCGCGCCTGCCAGAAGTCGCCGCGACCGGGTCAAAGCGGAACCTGGATCACCCGCGCGATGATCCGGGCCTACATCGAGTTCCACCGCGCAGGCTACGCCCACAGCTTCGAGGTCTACGACAGCAGCAAGAAGCTGGTCGGCGGGCTCTACGGCGTCTGGATCGACAAGCTGTTCTGCGGCGAGAGCATGTTCTACCGCGTCGAGGGGGCGTCGAAGTTCGCCCTGATCAAGACCGTCGAACACCTGCGAGGCCAGGGCTTGAGCTGGCTCGACGCGCAGGTGATGACCCCGCTGTTGGAGTCCTTCGGCGCGCGCGATGTGCCGCGACAACAATACATGCAAATGCTCGTCGAGCTATTCCACCGCTAGAGGAGGTCGTCGATGTTCGCTCTGCTCTCACCCGCCAAGAAACTGGACCTCTCGCCGACGCCCGACGAGCTGGCGGTCAGCCAACCGGCGCTGCTCGATCAGACCGAGCTCTTGCTGCGCACGGTGCGCAAGCTGAAGATCGGCGATCTGACGCGCCTGATGGGAATCTCGGAGAAGCTCGCGCTCTTGAACGTCGAGCGCTTTTTGCGCCTCGCGCCGCCGTTCGATCGCCAAAACGCGCGTCCTGCGGCGCTCCTGTTCGCCGGCGATACCTACCAGGGCCTCGAAGCGCGCAGCTTCGACCGCGCCGACTGGGCCTTCGCCGCCGACCACCTACGAATTCTCTCTGGGCTCTACGGGCTGCTCCGGCCGAGCGACCTGATCAAGGAGTACCGCCTCGAGATGGGCACGAAGCTGAAGACCCGTCGCGGCGCGTCGCTCTACGAGTTCTGGGGCTCGCGCCTGACCCAGCATTTGAAGCAAGAGCTCGAGACGCACGAGAGCCGCGCCGTCGTCAACCTCGCCTCGCAGGAGTACATCTCCGCCGTCCAGCCGCGCCAGCTCGGCGCCCGCTTCGTCGATTGCGTCTTCCGCGAGCTGCGCAACGGTCAGGCCAAGGTGATCAGCTTCCTCGCCAAGCGCGCCCGGGGAATGATGGCACACTACATCGTCAAGCGGCGGATCGATCGGGTCGAGGGGCTCGAGAGCTTCGATCGCGCAGGCTACCGCTTCGATCCGCAGGCGTCGAGCGCGGACCGCCTCGTCTTCACCCGTCCCGAGGGGGCCGAGCCCTCGACGTAACGAAGCAACCCCGCGTGCCAACACGGGAATCCCGGCGATCGGCAAAAAACTTGACACCCCGCGAAGAAACCCCGCCAAAGGTTCGGTACAACGGCAAAAAAACGAGCCAAACCCTCGGAGGGCTTCGCCATGTTGAAAAAACTCTTCGCCTTCATGATCGTCCCGATCGTCTGCCTCGCGATGGTCGGTTGCTTCGTCGAAGCGGGAATCGAGGATCCGATCTATGATGACCACGTCGTCGTCGTCGACGACCGTCCGACCGTCGTCGTCGGCAACAGTGACTATGTCGTGGTCACCGAACCGCCAGCCGACGAAGTGATCGTCGAAGGCGACTACGTCTACGGCGGCGACGATGAGCCCGTGGACGCCGGTGTGATCGACTGCTACGACGACTACGATCCGGCGTACTGCGACTGATCGCCTTTCGCTCTGCCCCCTTTGCTCCTTTTTCGATCGCACGGCTCCCCTGCCCCCCATTCCACCGCGGCGCTCCACGAATCCCGATCGAACGATCCGAATTGGCTCGCACAGACGCGCTGCCGTGACATTTCCGAACAAGGCGATTGCGCTGCGTGCCCCGCTTTGGCATACAATGGTGGGGCTCGCCCCAACGGCGCACGGACAACGGCGATGGATATGCACGACGGCCTCGACCTCCACTCGATCCACCTCTATGAACAGAGCGGTGTCACCGTCGATCTATTCGTCGTCGGCCACTTCAAGGAAAACTGCTACTTCGTTCACCTCAGTGGGCGCGACGAGGTGGTGATCATCGACCCCGGGAGCGACGCCGAGACACTGACCTCGTTCATCGACGAGCAGCACTTTCGACCCGCGGCGATCCTCAGCACCCACGGTCACCTCGACCACATCGGCGCCGTCGAGGCGCTGCGGCAGCGCTACGAATGTCTGCACTACCAGCATCCCCTCGAACAAGAGGTGATGCAGCAGATTCCGATGACCGCGCGGATGTACGGGATCGATCCGCCGACGATCCCCGCCGTCGATCGCTGGCTCGAATCGGACTCGCGGCTCACCCTCGCTGGCCTGGAGATCGGGGTGCTCCACACGCCCGGCCACACCCCAGGAAGCGTCTGCTTCGCGATCCGCGACGCCGTCTTCGTCGGCGACACGATCTTTCGCGGCCACGTCGGCCGCACCGACTTTCCCGGCAGCGACTACAACGCGATGCGCCGCTCGATCCTCGAGGAGCTCTTCAGTCGAGCGGCCGAGACGACGCTCTTTCCGGGGCACGGCTTCCAGACGACGGTCGGGCGCGAGCAAAAGACCAATCCGGACTTGCTGTGAGCTCATCACCGCTCTCAATGGTGTTGCACGACCCGAAGCTGAATCGCTTCGTGGCCTACCTCGGTGAGATGCGACGCGAGATGCAGGAACGTCCGGACGAGGCGCACGTGCTGCGCTTCTCCCGCGCGGAGATCGAGCAGGTTCGCGCGCGCTTCGCCGAGAACATTCGCCGCGGCGAAGAACGGCTGCACCGCCTCTGCCACCTGTTGGGGCAAGCGCTCTTCGAATCGGACTACGACATGCAGAGCGTCGTGATCGGCGAGGCCCAGGCCAGTGGTGAGCGCTTCACCCTGACCCAGCCGCTGACCCAGAGCGAGCTCTATCTCGAGACCGACTTGAGCCTCGGCAACCGTCTGCTCAAGCGCATTCGACTCGATGGCGGGGCGGCGCAGCTCGTGGCGAACTTCATCGAGTACCAGCCGCACCAGACCAACCGCTGGGAGATCCACAAGATGATCTCCCGAATCAAGGCCGAAGAGGAGCTCTGGAACAAGGTCGTCGACGAGATCTTCGACCTCGACGGGATCGTCCAGCGAGACAAACAGTTGCGACCGCTGAGCCGCTTCGTCAAAGACGTCTTCGGGATCAAGATCGTCGTCAGCTCGCCCGCCGAGGTCCTGCCGCTGCACCAGGCGCTGGTGGTCCACGAGTTCGACCGCGACGACCGCGCCGCCACGGACGTGATCGTCGATGGCAGCACGGCGCGCCTGACGCTGATCGAGACGAAGAACTACCTCGACCGCGGAAGCAAACGCAGCGGCTGGGCGGCGATGAAATCGGTCGTCGCCTGGTGGGACAAGGTCTTCGAGATTCAGATTCAGCCGCTCGGCAACTACTTCCGCGAGCGCGAGTTCCTCACCCGCGAGAGTCACACGGGCTTCAAGCTGCGCCGTGAAGAGGTGCGCAGCCGGGTCGGCGAGATCGTGCCCCTCTTCGGCTTCTACCAGAAGCTCTTGCAGTGGCTCTTCATGAGCGCGGACGGTGCCGAGCCGACGCACCCCAACGTCGAGATCCACGTCGGCGATTGAGGCGCTCGTCTGTCGCCGCCTTCGGCGCTGCGTGGTCGACTCGGTCTCGGCGGGCGACGGGGTCTCAGAAGAGCTGAATCTCCCGCCGCACCTCGCGGGCGAGCAAATCCTCGAGCGCTCGGCCGACGGGCTTGTTCTCGTGACAGACGTAGTAGACCTGCTCGGAGAGCGGCATCTCGACGTCGTAGCGCCGCGCCAGCGAGTAGACGCTGCGGGCGGTCTTGATCCCCTCGGCGACCATCTTCATCGTGGCCAGGATATCCGAGAGCTTCTGCCCCTTGCCCAAGAGCTCGCCGACGCGTCGGTTCCGCGATAGCGGGCCCGTGCAGGTCAAGACGAGATCGCCGATGCCCGACAGCCCCATCAACGTTAGCGGATTGGCTCCGCGCTTGACCGCGAGGCGCGCCATCTCGTTGAGCCCGCGCGTGATCATCCCCGCCCGTGTGTTGTCGCCCAGCCCCATCCCCGCCGCGACGCCGACGGCGATGGCGATCACGTTCTTGAGGGCCCCTCCCATCTCGACGCCGATCACGTCGGTCGAGGTATAGACGCGCATGTACGGCGTGGTGAAGGCGCCCTGCACGATCTTCGCCAGCTTCTCACCGTAGGCAGCGCAGACCACCGCCGTCGGCACGTTCTGCGCGACCTCCCGGGCGAAGCTCGGCCCCGACAGGTATGAAAGGTAGGGGTGAGCGTGCATCGGCAACACGTCTTCGAGGATCTCGGAGACCGTCATCAGCGTCTCGTTCTCGATCCCTTTGGTCGCGCTCACGATCGGAACATTCGGCGGCAGGTGGGGCCGCGCGTCCGCGACCACGGCGCGCAACACGTGGGACGGGCAGACGAGAAAGACCATCTCGGCGCCGCTGAGCGCCTCCTCGAACGACGTCGTCGGATGCACCGCCTCGCTCAGGGCAACGCCCGGAAGGTAGGTCAGATTCTCGCGACTGCGTCGAATCTCCGAGACGACCTCCGCTTCGTAGGCCCACAATCCAATACGATGACCGCACTCGGAAAGCATCTTGGACAGCGCCGTGCCCCAGGAGCCCGCTCCAATCACGCCAATCTTCATCGTCACACCTCCGTCGCAGAAACGGCCTCCATTAGACAGAAAATGAGCGACGAGGTCAATCCCGGGCGTGGTTTTCAGAGGCTGATCGCGAGTCGAGAGGGCGCGCGCCGAGCGGGGTCGACGAGCTAGCGCTGAGGTTTGACGGCAAAGCGGATGCTCTGCGCGACTTGGTGAAAGAGCGGCTCGTATTCATCGAAGCGTGAGCGTCCGATCGAAAAACTGAGCCAGTAGGTCACCTCGCCGCGACGCAGGGCATACTGGATCTCGCGACGTCTGGGCGAGAAGGGGTCGACGACGGCGATCCAACGCGCGTCGTGGCCGGCGATTCGTCGCTCGCCGGTCTTGAGCCAGGGCTTCTCGGCGTCGAACAGCGCGTTCGGTGGAAGCCGAGTGCGCACGAGGCGAAACTGCATCTCGTCGGAGTTCCTGGCGAACAACGGCATCACCCACTTGTGGCGCGCGACATCGCGCTGCACCGCCCAGCTCTTGGGCAACTCGAGGGAGAACCCGAGCGTCTCGTGCGTGACGCGTACGGCGCCCGACCCCAGCGCGCCGCGTCCGTAGACGACGATCAGGCCAACAACGACGAGAAGCGCCGTGACGAGCAGCGCGGCGATCGGTCCGCGGCGACTCGAGCCAAACCTCGGCCGCTGCGAGCGCGCGCGCTGCAGAGCGCGCAGGCCGTTGGCGCCGAACGGCGAACGAGGCGACGTCGCCCGCTCGCTCTTGGCGGTCGGCGGCTCGTTGGACGCCCCATCGGACGACGCCTTCGAGCTCGTTCCGCGGCGCGAATCCGAGCGATCGACGGGCGGATGAGACGGCAGAATCATCGGCGTACTCCTGTTACCATCCGACTGAGGGTCAGTGTATAATGAAAGCCCAGGGCACGCCAAAAAATGGAGGAAACGATGAGACGTCGGCAACTGTGGCTGATCGCCGTCCTGTCGCTGGTGACGATCGCCGGGTGCAAGAAGAAGAGCACGGTCGAGTTCTGCGGAAAGACGTACAAAGCGCCAGCAACGCGCGAGATCGATTGCCACGACAAGTCGGTGCGCGACCTCGCCCCGCTCTCCGGGATGGAGAACCTGACCAAGGTCAACATCTCGGGAACCTCGGTCAGCGATCTGAAGCCCCTCGGCGGACTGCACAAGATCGAGGTGCTCGCGGCCAACGACACGCCGCTCACCGATCTCTCGCCCATCGCCGAGTGGCCCAAGCTGCGCGAGCTCTACCTGCGTAACACCCAGGTCAAGGTGCTCGCCGCGCTGGCGAAGGCCAAGGCGCTCGAGCGTCTCGACGTCCTCGGCTCGAAGGTCGACGTGCCAGACCTCAAGCCCCTGGCCAAGCTCAAGAATCTGAAGGCCCTCTTCATCTACGAGGTGCCGATCCCCGAGCCGAAGGTCGAGGCGCTGCGCAAGACCCTGCCGAACCTGCCGATCAAATAGCCACGGCGCCATGCCGACGCGCGCGCACGGCAGACGCTCCTGAGCCACCTCGCGCGCCGAGGGGTCGAACGTCCCCAGCCCCCTGAAGCGACTCCAGTAAATTCGAGATGTTAGCAACGGTGGCACTGTTCTTGCTGTTCTGGCGCCCGTCAGAGGCGCTGGTGCCTCTCGGCCCCGACGAACTCATCGCCACCGTGGAGGAATCACCATGCGGACCATCGGTCGAACGAGCTGGAAACGACGCGCGATGCTGCTGATCACGGCAGGGCTCCTCGCCCTGGCCGGCTGCGGCGCCCCTGGGTCGCAAGACACCCTGCCGACGCAACGACCCGACGAGAATGGTAAATCCGACGCGAGCGCGCTCGCCACGTTCCTCACCTTCGAGTTCGACGCTTCGTTCTTCGTCAGCTCGTCGTGGGGGACCAAACAGCAGATCGAGAATCAGCTGCTCTACACGATCGGTCAGCTCAACGGCGAAAACTCCGTAGGTCGACTGGACCACGTCGAGCTCTCGACGATCGAGAGCAACCCCACCGAGGGGGGGTACCTCGTCAGCTATCACGCGAAAATGCTCGTCGCCTGGGGCAACAAGAACGACATCCCCGAACGCTACGAGCTCTTGTTGCCACGCGACATGACCTACGATGGTCTCGAAACCTTCACCGAACGCTACAAACACGACTGCGTCGATTGGGGCGCCCACGATGTCGATCCGAACTCGATGTGGTACTACTACCGCCCGAAGAGCTCGAGCTGTCGCCTGCAAGAAGGCGACACGATCAGCGCCGTCGCAACGGTTCGTCCGAGCGAGGTCACGACGACCGGGCGCTACCCCGAGTATCACAAGATCTGGGAAGACGGCGTCTTCCGCTCGGTGGTGATCTTCGGCAAATACGAAGACGGCGCGACGTCGAACAGCGACCCGGGAATCGCGGCGTTCAACGGGTTCGTGGCCTCGGTGAAGACGCGGCTGTCGGCCTACGAGCTGACGACGGTCCCCGAGAGCCTGACAACGACCCCTGGCGTCGCGAACCCCGACGTGACGATCAGCGCCACGCTCCCCGACGGCAAGAAGGTCGAAGTCGTCGTGCTCTTGATCGACGGGGTGCGCAGCGCTCCGCCGAGCTTCGACACGCGCTACGCCTCGATCTCGGGCAAGGCGGACTTCATCGCCTACAACGGCCACTCGGGGCTCGGAGCGAACATTCGCGCGCTGGCTCAGAAGGGCAAATGGGAGACGGGACAATACAGCGTGATCTTCATGAACGGCTGCGACACGTACGCCTACGTCGACTCGGCACTCTACGATGCGCGTGTCGCGGTGAACCCGGACGACACCAAGGGCACGAAATATCTGGACCTGGTGATGAACGCGATGCCCGCCCCGTCTCGTGAAGCGGGTAACAACACGCTGGCGATCTTCGAGGGTCTTCTCGCCTACGACGCGCCCAAGACCTACGAGCAGATCTTCAAGGGCATCGGCTCGTCGCAGGTCGTCCTCGTCTCGGGCGAAGAGGACAACGTCTACCACCCGGGCTTCGACGGTACGCCGAGCGATCCCGAGCCCTGGAATGGCTTGGACGAGAGCGGCTCGATCCTCAAAGATGCGGAGCAACGCTTCGTGACGCCGACGTTGAAGCCGGGGACCTACCTCTTCCAGCTCAGCGGCTCGGGCGATGCCGACCTCTACTTGCGGATCGGCGACGATCCGAGCACCAGCCTCTACGACTGCCGTCCCTACCGCTACGGCACGGACGAAGCGTGCAAGGTGACGATCAACTCGGCGGCCAAGCTGCACCTGATGGTCCGCGGTTGGGACGACTCGTCGGACTTCCGCCTCGTCGGTACGCGCGCCGAGTAGGCACGCCGAGGTCCGAACGACCGCGTCCGCGAACGCTCACCCACGCCCCTGCGAGCCCTGCTCCAAGCGCTCCTGAAGCTCTGCCGCCACGGTCGGAAAACGCTCCCGCAGCCACCCCAGCTTGGCGCGCTGTGTGCTCGTGAAGCTCTTGGCCCGTGTGAAGCCTTCGTCGGGTGCATTCGGACGCAGCATCTCTGCGTCGTGAAGCAAGTCCTCGGCGGTACGCTGCGCCGAGGCGATCTCGGCGATCGCGGCGGTGACGGACATCAGCTTTCGCGCGATCGCCGGATCGCTGCTCTGCGCGTGCTCGCGCAACGCCTCGAAGCGCTCCTTGAGCGATGTCAGCTGCTGCAGGTGGACGGCGCGCATCTCGGCGATCGCCAGCGCGAAGGCCTGAGAAAACTCGCGAAAGGCCGCGCTGTCGGGGGGCGCCGCGGGCGGCGGAGGCACGGCTTCCTTCGCCAGAGCCCGCGAAGATGGTGCCCTCGACGGTCCCGGGTATCCGGAGGCAATCGGCGACGCGTGCGCCGTCTCCGCTCGGTGCTCCTTGGCTGGTCGGGGCTTCCGATCAGCGCGCGGCGTGGCCTGTGGCCCGATCGAAGCGAAGTCGTGGGGCGATGGCTCATCCCCATCCGGGTCGGGTGGCTCGTAATTGTACTCGAAGACCTTGTCCACGAGCTGCGGGTCGGCGACGAAGGGAAAGCCCATCTCGCGCCGTTTGAGCTTTTCGCGGAGCGTCTTCGCGGGCGCCGCCTCGGCCTCGGGCTTGACCCGGTTTGTCGACGGCTTCAGCGGCTTCTCGTCGGACATCGCCCCTCCAGCGCCGTCCGAGAGACGACGCTCCGATCATCATCGCCGCGTTGACGAGAGAAATGCAAGCGTCACGCGACAGCGCCGTCCAGCGGACGGTATCTCGACGCGAGGCGCCGTCGGCGAAGCTGCGATGTCGCTTCGTCGACTCGATGACTCCCTGGGTCGAAAAAAATGGGTTGCTCAACACTCCCACAACATCCAGCGCGGATCCTGATCGAGGGAGCTGGAGGGACCAGATTTCCCTTGACCCTAGGCCCAGAGTCGTTTCTAAACTGGGAATGCCGATCGGGTCGAAAACGTTTCGCTCCTGACGGTAGCATCAGCGTCGAATCCGAACACGAGTCGAGCCATGCCGAAAATCGTCGATCGGGCGCAAAAGCAAGAAGAGATTCTCGAAGCCGCGGGCCGCATCTTCGCCCGCGACGGATTTCAGGGGGCAACGCTGCAGGCGATCGCGAACGAGGCCGGAGTGGGCAAAGCCACGCTCTACTACTACTTCGACAGCAAGCGCGACATCGTCCGTGCGCTGCTCGAGCAAGAACGGCTCACGCTGGAAGAGGTCTTGAATCGTTCGCTGTTGGGCGCGAACCCGGGGATCGAGGAGCTCGAGCGCTACGCCATCGCCCGCTTGACCCATGTGCGCGATCGGATACGCGGAGCCCAGATCTCCGACGAGAACCTCAAGGAGCTGCTGCCCGTCTTCTGGTCGGAGCGCCAGGTGCTGCACCACTTGCTCGAGGAGCGCCTGCGTTTGATTCTGCAGCGAGGCGTCGACGCGCACGCCCTCGCGGTCGAGGACGTCGAGCTCACCGCGCGGGTGATCGATGTGGCGATGCGCAGTCTGCTGCTCGAGTTCTATCGGCGCGACGATCCCGATCTGTTGCTTCGTGCCGCCCGAATCTTGATCAAGTGCTTGCGGGGCCGAATCCTGCCGGGCGGCTGTAGCACGACGACGGCATCAACTCATTGAGAAGGACGTGTCGATGACCCTACGTGGAATCGTGTTGCTCGGCTTTGTGGCGCTCCTGGCCGTCGTGCCTGGCTGCCGAAAGAAGAAGGCCTCGAAGAAGAAGCCAGCGACGACCAACGGCCCGAAGGCGACCAACGTCGAGGCGCGCCGAATCAAGCCCGAAGCGGTGGTGATCAAACGGATTTTCCACGGCGAGACGCGCGCCTTCGACCAGCGCGTCGTCTCGTCGGAGACCTTCGGCAAGATCACGTCGGCCCACTACGACGAGAACACCTTCGTCGAGAAGGGCAAGCTCCTGGCGCGAATCGACACGCGCCTCTCGTATCAGAAGCTGGTCCAGGCCCAAGTCAACCTCACCGCCGCCAAGGATCATCTCAAACGCACCAAAGCGCTGCGGCGCAAGGACTTGGCGACCGAGCAGCAGCTGGAAGAGGCGCAAACGCGGCTGAAGAACGCCGAGGTCGCCGTGCAGGTGGCGCGTCTCCAGCTGACCCAGAACACCGTCCGCGCGCCGATCTCCGGTGTCGTCGTCACCAAGCACAAAGACAAAGGCGAAATCGTCAACGCCGGCACGCCGATCGTGACGATCTTCGACGTCGAGCGGCTCAAGGTCACCTTTCACGTCCCCGAGATGGATCTCGTCGAGATCGCGAAAGGAAAGGACGTGACCCTCGAGATTCTCGCCTTCCCCAAGAGCCATCCGCTGCGAACTCGCATTGGCAAGGTGGCGCAGATCGGCTACGTCTCGAACAGCGAGAACCGCACCTTCCCTGTCGACGTCTTGATCGAGAATCGAGACCGGCGCCTGCGAGTCGGTATGTTGGTCCGGGTGATCGTCGTCACCCAGCGCTACGACAACGCCGTGGTCGTCAAGCGCGACGTGGTGCTCGACAAGGACAACAAGAAGTGGGTCTTCGTCGTCAACAAGAACAAGGCGGCGATCCGCCAGGTGACACTCGGTGCGTCCTATCAGGGCAAAGTGATCGTCGCCAACGGCCTCTCCGAGGGGGACGAGCTGGTCGTCGTCGGGCAGATGGACCTGCACACCGATGATCTCGTGCGCGTCGTCAATCGTCCAGCCCCGGCTATCGTCCCCGCGCCGGGTTCGACGCCGCCGCCGACCACGCCGACGACGACGAACCAGAAACAGCCGTCGCGGGACGAGCTGAAGACCGATCATTCGACACGAAAGCTGGCGGTCAAGAAGGCCGTCACCCCGACGCCCAAGGCGCCGCCCGCAACCACGCCACAGCCAAAGCCGGCTCCCGTGCGCGGTTTGACGTCGAACGATCCAGCAACGCCGAAGGGGAGCGACAAACAACTCGGCGGCCCGAAGGACCCGACGCCCGAGAAGCAGGCGCCCAAAGCGGACACGACCAAACCGCACCCCAGCACCGCGCCCACCAAGCCGGAAAAGACCGTGAACGAGCCGAAGCCGGCGCCGACGAAGAAACCCTGAGGAAGCGGAGATCGACGCATGAAGCTGACCGAGTTTTCGGTTCAACACCGAATCACCGTCCTCGCGTTGATTCCGCTTTTCATCATCGTCGGGCTGGTGAGCTACCTGCTCTTGCCGCGTGAAGCGCAGCCGGACATCGCGATTCCCCTGGTGATCGTCTCGACGCCTTATATCGGCGTCGCCCCGGAAGACATCGAGACCCTGGTGACCCAGCCACTGGAGCGAGAGCTCAAAGACGTCAAAGGGGTCGAAGAGTTCAAGTCGACCTCCGCCGAGGGCGTGACGATCGTCCAGATGAAGTTCCTCCCGCAGTACAAGATCGACGACGTGCTGCCGAAGATTCGCGACAAGGTGGACCGCGCCAAAAAAGACCTCCCAAAGGACGTCGAGGAGACCCAGATCACCGAGGTCTCGTTCAGCGACTTTCCGAAGATTCTCGTCGTGATCTCGGGCGATTTCGGCCTACCGAAGCAGGCGACGCTGGAACAGCTGAAGAAGATGGGCGACATCCTCAAAAAAGAGCTCGAGGGGATCGAAGGGGTGCTCGAGGTCAAGGAGTCGGGCGGGATCGAGCGGGAGATTCGCGTCGAGGTCTATCCCCACTGGCTCGATCACTACAACGTCAGCTTCGACGACGTCGTCAAGGCGGTGCGTGACGAGAACATCAATATGCCCTCGGGCACGCTGGAGGTGGGTAAGCTGAACTTTCTCCTGCGTGTCCCCGCCGATTTCAAGCTCCCCGCGCAGATCGAGAACGTCGTCGTCAAGACCAAGAAGGGTCAGCCGATCCTCGTGCGCCAGGTCGCCAGAGTCGTCGACACCCACAAAGACCTGACGACGAAGGCGCGCTTGAACGGCAAGCCTAGCTTCACACTCTCGATCACCACGCGCAGCGGCGCCAACCTGATCAAGACCGTCGACACGGTGAAGACGACGGCCGCAAAGGTCGTCAGCGAATTTCACCCCAACACGCGCCTCGATTTCCTCGCCGACGTCTCGGTGATGATCCGCCGTACCGTCAACGAGCTCGAGAACAACATCATCAGCGGTTTGATCCTGGTGCTCTTGGTGCTCTTTCTCTTCTTGGGCGTGCGAAATGCCGTTTTCGTGGCGATGGCGATCCCGATGTCGATGCTGATCTCGTTCATGATCATCTCGGTCCTCGGGATGACGCTGAACATGGTCGTCCTCTTCGCGCTGATCCTCGCCCTCGGAATGCTCGTCGACAACGCGATCGTGATCGTCGAAAACATCTATCGCCACGCCACCGATCTCGGCAAGGACAAGGTCGCGGCCTCTCTCGACGGGACGACCGAGGTCGCCTGGCCCGTGATCACGTCGACCTTGACCACGCTCTGCGCCTTCGGTCCTCTGCTCTTCTGGCCGGGGATCATGGGCGAGTTCATGAAATACATGCCGATGACGTTGATCATTACGCTGACAGCGTCGCTCTTCGTCGCCCTGGTGATCAACCCCGTGCTCTGCGCCCAATTCCTCGGGGTCGGCGGCCCGCCGTCGGAGCAACCAACGAAGCCAGGGCTGTACCAGCGAATGAAGTCGTGGATTCGCCTGCGCATCTTCAAGCGCATCGATCCGAAGGGCGATGCGCCGAAGGCCCCACAGTCCCTGCAGGACAGCTGGTTTCTCCAATTCTATCGAGCTGTTCTGCGATTTTCGCTGCGCTGGCGCTGGCTGATGATCCTCTTGACCCTGGTGATGTTCTTCGGGACGATGGTCGCCTATGGCAAGCTGAACCATGGCGTCGAGTTCTTCCCCGTGACGACGCCGGACCGTGTCTTCATCGGGATCGACGCCCCCGACGGCAAGACCCTCGACTTCTCGGACGCGATCGTCAAACGGATCGAGGCGGTGGTGCTCAAGCTGAAGAACGTCAAGAAGGTCACCGCCGAGGTCGGCGGCGGCTCGAGCCAGCAGACCCTCGACTCGTCGAACTCGAACTCGCCCCACAAGTCTCGGATCACCGTCGAGTTTCTCGACCAGGCCGACCGCATCGAGAGCACCTGGGAGACGGTGGACAAGATCCGCAAGGGGATCGCCCACCTCGCCGGGGCGACGATCCGCGTCGAACGCGAGCGGATGGGACCGCCCGCGGGCGCGCCCGTGGCGATCGAGATCTCGGGCGTCGATCTAGAGCTGCTCAAGAAGCTCAACGACAGCGTGGTCGCGGCGATCAAGAACACGAAAGGTCTGGTCGATCTGCGAACCGACCTGAGCACGGCCAAACCAGAGCTGCGAATCAAGCCAAACCGCAGGCTGTTGGCTCAGCTCAGCCTGTTCAGCACGTCGAACCTCGGGCGAACGATCCGGGCCGCGATCCACGGCGAAAAAGCGTCGAATTTCAGAACCTTCGACGACCAGCACGACATCACCGTGCGCCTCGCCGAAGAGTATCGCGAGCACATCGAGCAGATCCGCAACCTGCGGATCAAGGGGGACAAGGGAAAGAACGCGCCCGTCGGGCTGATCGCCGAGATCGACACCGGCAACGGCTACGGCTCGATCCGTCATAAAGACCGCAAGCGGGTGATCACGATCCGCGGCGATGTCGAAGGACGCAACGTCGTAGCCGTGCAAAAAGAGGTGGCGAAGATCCTGGCGAAGATGAAGTGGCCCAAGGGGTACACCTGGAAGCTCGCGGGCGAGAACGTCGAGCAGGAGAAGGCCCAAAAGTTCCTCGGCAAAGCGCTCGGAATCGCGGTCTTCTTGATCTTCCTCGTGATCCTCACGCAGTTCAACAGCCTCGCCCAGTCGAGCATCATCCTCTTTTCCGTGGTGCTCTCGATCGTCGGCGTGCTCTGGGGCCTGGTGATCAGCGGCACGCCGTTCGGGGTGCTGATGACGGGATTGGGGGTGATCAGCCTCGCGGGGGTCGTCGTGAACAACGCGATCGTCTTGATCGACTACACCAACCAGCTGGTGAACGAAGGCAAAGAGGTCTTCGACGCGGTCATCGAGGCCGCCGCGACGCGTCTGCGCCCCGTCCTGTTGACGGCGGTGACCACGGTGCTCGGGCTGATCCCGATGGCGATGGGCTGGAGCGTGGACTTCATGACGTTTCCCGATATCCAGTTCCAGGTCGGCGGCACCTCTGCCGAATGGTGGGGACCGATGGCCGTCGCCGTCGCGTACGGCCTCGTCGTCGCCACGGGGTTGACCCTCGGCGTCGTGCCCGTGCTCTACTATACGATCTGGCGCGTCAACTCGCGGATCGCCGCCTTCCTCGGGCGCCATCGTCTGATCCGCGCCTTCGTCTACGCTGTCGGAGTCGTACTGGTGTTCGGTTTCATCGTCGTCTCGGTTCGCGCTGGTCTGAAGTTCGGAGGAGCTGCCTGATGCCTGATTCCCTCTCCCCTCCACCGCGACGGCTCGACGCGGCGGCCTCCACCGGTCTCCCGACGCGGAGCGCGAACGGGCGTCGCCTCCCGATGATGATGGCTCGACGCCAGCTGGCGCTGTTGGCGGCCATCGCCCTGTTGGCGACGACCTCGACGGCCATAGCCGCGCCGCTGACCCTCGAAGGGGCGTACCGCCTGGCGCTGAAGAACAACACCAAGATCCTGATCGCCCGCCAGCGACTGATCCGGGCGATCAACTACCGCCGCGTAATCCGCTCGCGGCTGCTCCCGTCGCTCACGGGATCGATGGAGTACACCCGCTTCCGTCAGGAGCAGTCGTTCGATCCGAGCAGCTTCGCGCCGACAGGCGTGAACATCCCGGGCGGCAAGATCACGATCGTCCCGGTCAACCAGTTCCTGCTCAAGGCGCGGGTGGGCTACCTCTTCGATCCGAGCCTGGTGCCGCTGGTGCAGAACGTGAAGAACAACATCGAGCTGACGCGCAACACGAACAAGGAGGAGCAGCTCCAGATCCTGTTGCAGGTCGCTCAGATGTACTATCAGGGGCTGCTCGCGCAGCAGGCGATCGAGCTCAACACGCGACGGATCGCCTACCATCGGGACCATCAAAAGCTCGCCGAGCTGCGCCACAAGCACGGCGTGGGCCAGAAGTTCGACATCATCCGCATCCAGATCGAGGTCGAGAACGCCAAACGCGACCTGCAGACGGCGAAGCACGCCCTCGAGCTGGCGAAGCAGAGCCTGTCGATCTTCATCGGCGGCCCCCAAACCTTCGATCTCGTGCGCCCCGCCCCGCCGAAAGAGCCCTCCAAGGAGCTCGAGGACACGATGACCAGCCTGCGCCTCGCCTGGAGCGAGCGACCGGGGATCACGGCCGCGCGTTTCGGCATCCGCCTCGCCAAGCGCAACATTCTCGAGACCTGGCTGAAGTTCGCGCCGACGTTGAACATCGGCTTCAACATGTCCTACAACACGCAGAACACGGGCTTCTCCAACCAACAGTTCGATTGGAACTTCATGGTCGTGCTCTCCTTCAATTTCTACGACGGCGGAATGCGCTACGCCGAGCTGCGCGAGCGCGAGTCGTTGCTCCAGGAGGCGCGGATCAAGCTCGACGAGACGCGCGCGGTGATCGCCAACGACGTCGCCGCCGCGCGCAAGCAGCTCGCCGATGCGGTGAAGTCTCTCGAGTCGTCGACGAAGGTGCTCGCCCTGGCGAAACAGAACCTGTCCCTGGTGCAGGAGGGCTACAAGCTCGGAAGCGTGACGAACAACATCATGCTCGACGCGGTCAACGCCGTGGTCAACGCCGAGATCGGCATCGTCCGGGACCGGCTGCAGCGTGAGCTCTCGCTGCTCAACCTGCAGCGCGCCCTCGGCACCTTCAAACCGTTTTGAGCGTGTCCAACGTGCCCGTGAGCGAGCGAGTGAGAGTGCGTGGGCGAACGGCGGCGACCACGGGTATTGCCGGGGCTCAGCTCGCGGGCTCGTCGAGCTTGCCGCCCTCGTCGAGCGCGAGGATCTCACCGTCGATCGCGCCGACCATCGACTCGAAGCGCTCCTTGGAGAGATAGCCTTCGTGGAAGGTCTCGAGGAGCGTCTCTTTTTCGACCATCAGCAGATGTCGCGCCGCCGCCACCAGCTCGCGCTGGCGCAGATCCTTCTGCTCGACGGTGAGCGCCTGAAGCTCGGACTCGGCGTCACGAATGCGGGTCTGATAGCGCTCGCGCAGCGTGTCGAGCACCGCACTGGCGACGCGTTTGGTGTCGCACATCTTCTCGATCTCGTCGATCGCCGCTTTCGCCGCCCGCAGGCCGGCGCGCTTGGACTCGTATTCCTCGACCTTCACCGATTCGCGGACGATGCCGAGGCGGCGTAGCAGGGGGCCAATCGTCATCCCCTGGACCAAGATCGAGAGCACCACGACGCCGAAGGTGATGTGGATCAGAAACTCTCGATGCGGAAACTCTGGGGGAAGCGCCAAGACCAGGACCATCGAGAGGCTCCCGCGGAGGCCGCCCCATGTCAGGATCGCCGTCCAGGACCAGGGGAAGCGCTCTTTGGTCCAGCGCAAGAGCGCCGACGAGGCGTAGACGACGACGGCCCGGGCGAGGGTGACCGCGAGCCAGGCAACGAGGATCGGCTTCCATTTGCGAACCAGGAGCGCCGGTTTGACCTCGAAACCGATCAAGAGGAAGACGACGGAGTTGAGCGCGAAGGCCCAGTACTCCCAGAAGGCGAGCACGGCGACCTTCGTCGAGGGGCTCATCCCGGTCCGAGCGCCGTAGTTCCCGCAAAGCATGCCGGCGACGACCGTGGCGATCACACCTGAGACGTGAAAATGCTCGGCGACCGCGAAGGACCCATAAGCGGCAACCGTCGTCAGCGTGATCTCGACCATCGGGTCTTCGATCGCGTGTGTCAGCCACGAGATGCCGAAACCGAAGAGCAGTCCGACGAGGCTGCCAGCGCCAGCGACGACGATGAACTGGCCGACGCCGTTCATCACCGTCAGATGCTTGCCCATCGCCAGGCCGAACATCAGCGTGAAGATCACCACCGCCGTGCCGTCGTTGATCAGGCTCTCGCCTTCGACGAGGACCGCCAGACGTTTCGGCGCCCCGAGTGTCTTGAAGAGTCCGACGACGGCGATCGGATCGGTCGCTGCGATCAGCGAGGCGAAGACGAGGGCGTGGGTGAAGGTGAAGCCCGCTTCGAGGCTGAGGATACCGGCGACTGGCGCGAGGAGCGCGGCCGTCAAGGCGATCGCCGCGAGCAACCCAGGGACGGCGAGCGAGATCACCGAGATCTTGTTCTTCCAGAACTTCTGGAACTCGAGGTGGAACGCCGCCTCGAAGAGCAGCCCTGGCAAAAAGAGCGCATAGAGCAGCTCTTTGGTCAGATGCGGCACCTTGATCAACGGCACGACGCCGAGCCCGAGCCCGGCGACGACGAGGGCGACGGTGTAGGGAACCTTGAAGGCCCGCGCGGCGATCGCCACCGCCGTCGCGATCGCGAAGAGCAGGACGAAGGCGATCTCGACGCGCATCGCTGGCCCTCGTCGACCTCGAGCGTGGCGACGACCTCGAAGACCCAACGTCGGCGCCGGTTCTCGTATGCCTTCAGGCGCACGTCGACGCGATCACCGAGGCAGATCGGCGACGCCGTTCCTTCGACCAGCGCGATCTCGAGGGGATCGATCCGAGCGTGGGGCCCGAGATCGAAGGTGTAGAGCTTGATCTCGATCGGCGGGTCGTCGAAGAGGACGTAGAGCTTGTGCTGACGCAACCCCATCACGGTACCGCGGCGAATCGGCCGCTCGTGGCGCGGCTGCTCCAGCTCGGCGGCGAACATCGCGTCGAGCACCAGCTCGTTGGTCGCCTTGGTGATCCGCGACTGGGTATGCTTCGAGCGATTCCCCGCGGCGATCACCTGCTCGCGGAGCTCCTCGTCGTCCAGCGCAGCCAACGGTGCGTCCCGAGCGCCGAGGAGCTCGATCAGCTCCTTGTGGGTGAAGATTCCGACGATCTCGCGCATCGGCGCCGAAAAACGGCTGTACGCCGGCACGCCGACGCCGAAGTGCGGATCGGGCTGCGAGCTATAGCGTGAGGGATGGTTGAGCAACATCGCCTGCCGAGAGAGGGCGCGAACCAGACGGTGCAGCTCACCGTCACTCGGCAGACGCCGCAGATACTCGGCGAGGGACTCGCGACGAGGCTCCCAGACCCAAACGGCGGGCTCGAGCCCCTTCCAGCAGACCCACTCCTCGATCTTGCGCGCCAACTTTTCCAACGCCGCGTGCTCGGGCGCTGGATGAACGCGGAAGATCGGCTGGAGAAACGGCGCCGCCTCCTCGCGGTCGAGAAGCTCGGCTCCCTGGGCATTGCAGAGCAAGGAGATCTGCTCGTTGTACTGCTCGACGGCGTTGCGACTCTCACCGACCATCTCGAAGGCGAGGCCCCCCGTCCCGACGAGCTGCACCTCGACGTTGATCCGGTGAAAGCGCACGACGTTGGCCGCCTCGACCGCCGAGATTCGCTTGACGCCGACGGTGCGCAGGAGCTCGAGAGAGGGGGTGAACTCGCGCCCGACCAGTGGACTCGACGTCGGGTCGTCGAAGAGCTGCTGCACCCCTTCGTAGGTCAGCTTCGCCCGACTGCGGATCCGCGCTCGCACGACGTCGGTGCGCACGGGTCGCGCGGCGTCATCGAGCTCGAGCCGAAAGACGAGGGAGCGTCGATCGACCCCAGGGTTGAGGGAGATCAGCCCCTCGGAGAGCTCGGTCGGCAGCATCGGAACGCAGAGACCCGGCAGGTAATAGCTCGCACCACGGAGCAGAGCCTCACGAAAGAGCGCGCTCCCCGGTCGGACGTAGAACGACGCGTCGGCGAGGGCGTAGTGAACGCTGAAACCCTTGGGCAATGCCTCGATGTAGAGCGCCTGGTCGAGATCCCGCGAGCTCTCGTAGTCGATCGTCACGAACGGCAACGCCGTCAGATCGAGCAGGCGCGGGTCGTCGATCCGAGGAGCGTCGCAATGCCCCTTGGTCTCGCGCATCACATCGACGGGAAAGAGCGGGTTGAGCCCGTGTTGAGCGGCGAGACGATACATCTTGGCCAACGCGGTCTCGCCCCGAGCGAGGAGGGTTTCGATCACGATCCCCTCGCGACGCACGCGGGCCTTGGCAATGTCGCCAACACCGAGCCCGGGGGCCCGATTCGTCGCCGGCCACTCACCGTCGAAATCGCAGAGCGGCTCGATCGTAGGTTCGGCGCCGTGATCCGACACCACTTCGACCAATACGAACGTCTCGGCTTTCGGCTCGGCGCCAGGCAAATCGCTCATTTTCGTCGAAATCCCTTCGCGTGTGGGGCATAATGCGGGTCGTCGATACCCCTCATCAAGTATGACCATGCGCCGCAACTTGTCAATCTGGGCCAGGTTATCTCTTGATCTTTTCGCCCCGGGCGTTTACAACGCTCGGCACGGAGGTGAACCGAGAATGCGGGCCGTCATCACCGGCGCTTCGGGGCTCTTGGGGTCGAATCTGGCGATCGCGCTGCTCGCCGAGGGGTACGACGTCTGCTGCACCAAGCGCCATACGAGCCGAATCGATCACCTAGCGGACTACCCGCTCGAGTGGACCGACGCCGATCTCTCGGACCTCGAGGCGCTGACCGCGGCGTTTCGCGGCGCTGACGTCGTCTTCCATTGCGCCGCCGCCGTGAGCATGATGCGTCACGTGACGCCGACGCTGCGAACGACCAACGTCGATGGAACCCTGAACGTCCTCGAGGCGATCCGCCGCTCTGGCACACGCCGCCTCGTCCATGCCTCGAGCGTCGGGGCCTGCGCCGTCGCCGATGGCGACGAGCCGGTAACGGAAACCGACGCCTGGAACTTCGAGCGCCACAAGATGGACGACGGCTACGTGATCACCAAACGCGAATCGCAGACGCTGGTAGAAGACGCGGCCCGCGCCGACATCGACGCGGTGATCGTCAACCCCTCACTGATGCTGGGCCCCTTCGACCCCAAACCGTCGTCGGGACGCCTGATCGTCGAGGTCGTCCGGGGCAGCATGCCCGGCTACACCGGCGGCTGGAACAACTTCGTCGACGTCCGCGACGTCTGCCGCGGAATGATCGCAGCGTGGCACAAGGGACGCCGCGGCGAGGCCTACATCCTGGGCGGCGAGAACCTCCCCTATCGCGACGCGATGGGACGAATCGCCGAGATCGCCGGGGTGCCGCGGCCGACGTTTCGCCTTCCGCGAGCGCTCGCCCGAATCGCGGGCTGGGGCGGCGACCTCAAACAATGGGTCACGCGGCGCGAGGCGACGCTCAACAGCGTCGTGATCCGATATGCGTACTGCACCGGCTACCGCTTCTCCTCGGCCAAGGCCGAGCGCGAGCTGGGGTATCATTCCCAACCGATCGACGAGGCGATTCGCGACGCCGTCGAATGGTTCCGCAAGCGGGGAATCCTCGCTCCACGACCGTGACCGGCGGTCCCACGTAGGAGTTGTCCATTGGCCACCTTTCACTCGATCCAGGCGATCTCCAGCTCCTCCTTGATCTGGGCGGCGCTGATCTTCGGCGGCTACCTCGTCTTCATGTTCGTCGCCCATTTCGTGTTGCCAGGACCGCGGCGCTTCGGCGTTCCGCTGGCGAGCGGCGAGCGCTCGAGCTACAAGCTCTCGGGCCTCGCCTCGTTCATCGCGACGTACCTCCTGGCGATCGCCCTCACGGCAACGACTCGCTTCAGCTTGCGCCCGCTGGTCGAGCATTTCTGGTCGCTCTTCATCGTCGTCAACGCCTTCTCCTTCGTCTACGCCGCCGCGCTCTTCGTCGTCGGACGTCGCGCCCGGGCTCGGCGCGGAGAGCCGGGTCAGGCGCTCTGGCTCGATCTCTGGGTGGGGACCGAGCTCAACCCGAGCGCTTTCGGCGTCGACCTGAAGATGTTCACCTATCAGCCCTCGCTGATCGGATTGGGCTTGATCAACCTCTCCTTTGCCTACGTCCAGTACGAGACGTACCACACGATCTCGCTACAGATGATGCTCTATCAGGCCTTTTGGTGGGTCTACCTCTTGACGCACTACATGTTCGAAGAGTTCATGCTCCAGACCTGGGACATCATCGCCGAGAACTTCGGATTCATGCTGGTCTGGGGCGATCTGGTCTACGTGCCCTTCTTCTACAGCATCGTCGGCTGGTTCCTCGTCGATCAACCACAGAGCATCACGATTCCCCACGCGATCGCGATCGGCGTGCTATTCGGATCGAGCCTTTGGCTCTTTAGGGGCTCGAACATGCAGAAGTTTCGCTTCAAACGCGATTCGAAGGCACGGATCTGGGGTACGCCAGCGGAGGCGATGGGCGGCAAGCTCCTCGTCTCGGGCTTTTGGGGGTACGGTCGCAAGCTGAACTATACGGGCGAGATCGGCGTCTACCTCTCGATCGCCCTCTGCTCCGGCTTCGTCTCGCCGATCCCCTATGTGTTACCGCTCTCGCTCTTGATCCTCTTGAGCCACCGCGCCTGGCGCGACGAACGACGCTGCGGCGAGAAATACGGACCGCTCTGGAGAGAATACTGCAAGCGGGTGCGCTACCGCATGTTCCCCTACCTCTATTGACGGGCGATCGTGTCTGTGGCCCCACACGATCCGTTTCGTCGGCCGCACGATCGCCTCGCCGCTGCCCCGGCCCTCTACGGTAACATGCCGAACACAAACGGATTCCAATCTCGGCACGGCATTTGAATCTAGCGTCGATCAACCGAGGAGGAACCGATGAGCGTGTCAACGAAGGGACAACCGAGAGCATCGATCGGTCGCGCCACGGCGCGCGACAGTCGAACCCCCTACCCCCAAACGACCGACCGCAAGGGCCGCTGGATCATGGCGATCGCGCTGGTTCTCGCGCTGGCGCAGCCGCTGGCCGCGCGGACCAGACGCGCTCCGCTGATGGTCGAGGTGCACAAGGGGCGCGTCTTCGTCAACCTCGACCACCACGTCGAGAACCCCGATCAGCTGTTGGCGACGGCCGGCCGATACCGTTCGCTCGACAGGGCGCGGGTCTTCGAGCAGCGACTCTTGACCCGCGGAGTCGGCGACTTCGGCGTCGGCCAGACGCTGCGGATCGTCGGCCCCAACGGGGCGCTCACGAGCTGCGCGATCAAACGCTTCAGCTACTTGACCCGCGGCTTCGCCGAGTCGCCGGTGAACGATCTCGGCGACCTGTTGCCCGTCAAGAAGCCGCTCTGCGGGCAGCCGGTGCTCTTCGGCGAGCTGCAATGCGACGCCAAAAGCGTGGCCCAGCTGAAGAAGCGTGAGCGATTCATCGCCATCGTCTCGCCCGCGACGATCAAGACGCAGACACTCGTCGCCACGGAGAACGCCTCGCTGCGCCGCGCGTGTCTGGCGACGGCCACCGTACGAGCCGCTCTGGCAAAAGCGAAGCTGCTCGCGGCGAAGCAGAAAGAGCGACTGCACACCGACGTCCGGCTGCTGCCCGTGACCGTCCATCACGGAGCGACCGAGTGGATCTGCCAGGTCTCCTTCACCACGCGCGAAGGCGATGCCAGCTGCGGCAACGACGACGTCGCGCTGCACCTGACCGGTGTCTGGCGCGA
>JAGQJP010000684.1 GCA_020430585.1 Myxococcales bacterium
GGTAGCAGCGTATGGAGCTGGAAATCATCATCGACGATCGCATCGTTCGGACGCTCAAGCGCCTTTTTGCTCGGCGCAAGCTGATCGCCGCCAGCGTGATCGCGCTCTTGGCCTGTGGCGAAACCGTCTTCGCGATCGGCGAGACCCCGATCAACACCTTCGTCCCGGGACACGAGATCGACGCCGCACAGGTCAACGAGAACTTCGCCGCCCTCTTTCTGGCGACGGCGAAGATGGAGAGCGATTTGAAGGCCGGCCTGCTCCGGGGCGAGAAGGGCGAGACGGGCAACCCGGGGATCGACGGACCGACGGGCGACAGCGGACCGACGGGCGACAAAGGCCAGCCGGGGACGAAGGGTCCGAAGGGCAACACGGGTCCGATGGGCGACACGGGCCCGATGGGCCCCGACGGGTTCGACAGCCTCGTCGAGCCCTATCTCTACAGCGGGGTGATCTGTCCCAGCGGAGGCGGCGTGCAAGTGCTGATCGGCCTCGACGACGTGACGCCGAACGGCAAGATCGACGCCCCGGAGCTCGACTTCAACGTGCGCCTCTGCACGGGCGAAAACGGCGCCCCCGGCGGCGTCGGCGACGTCGGCGACACGGGCGGCACGACCCTGACCACGAATACGGCGAGCGCCTCGACGCCCGCGGTCAGCGGCTGCACTCCTAGCTGCCAGAACACGCAGCAGACCGATACGGCGCCGCGCCCGGCGGGCCAGCTCTACCTCCTCTCGTCGGTGAAGCTCTTCTGGTCGGCGCAATGCAACGTCACCAACGCCCAGGTCGAGGCGATGAACTTCTACAACGTCACTGCGGTGGATGGCACGGTGGCGAGCTGCACGACGATGGTCCATCAATGGTGAGCTAGCGCTCCACACCCGGCGCTCACCCTCCACGATCTGGAGCAGCGCTGCTCCACTCTGACAGTTCTGTCATGAAGGCCAACGACGCCATCCGTGGACACGGGTGCGATCGGGGCCTCGTCGTGACAGTTGCGTCGCGCCGCCACGCACCCTCTTCCCCCGCGTCTCACGCAGCCCCGCGCACGGCGTCGATCGACGTCTTGGCACGCCCTTTGGATTGTCCTTCGAGGGGAACACGCACGACACAAAGGGGGAGTGAGATGAAATGGGGTTGGCAGATTCTCGCCACGCTCGTGGCACTCGGTTGCGTCGCCCAGCTCGGCTGCAGCGACTGGTTCAGCGGCTCGCACCACCACACGGTCACGACGGGCGGCACGAGCAGCAGCCCGACCGGAACCACGAGCTCGAACGGAACCTCGGGCGGGAGCCAGGGGACGAGCACGATCAATCCATCCTATACGTACGGGACGACCGATAGCGGCCCAACCGGACTCTGCGAGCACCCGGGCGACGGTCCCGAGCTGCCCTTCGACGGGGCCTACAGCGGTCGATTTCCCCTCAAGCCGATCCTCGCGCTCTACGACAAGGCGGATTGCCGCACCTTCAGCCCCGCCTTCATCCGCCGTCTGGTGACCGACCTGACGGGCTACCTCGCCGGCAGCGTCGAGCTCACCGCGACGCCCGGCGATTTGACCGCGGCGACCGTCGAGCTCGTCGGCCTACCCGAAAGCACGATCCGCGAGCTCTTGGGCTTCGACAGCTCCGAGACGACGAGCGATGGCCTGCGGCGGGTCATCGCGCTCTACGTCCGCTCTTACGACGGCGGCGAAGGGGCCAAGGCGTGGAGCCAGTTCCTCGCTGGCCAGACGCTCGGCGGTTATCTGGAAGATGCGTTGTCTCAACTCGTGACGGGAATGCGCCTCGCCTGGGGTGCGCCGGCCACCGCGAGCGCACTCGGCGTCAGCGAGGCAGAGCTCGCCGCCGCGTCAGTCAGCGATGATGCGCTCTATCGCGAGGTGCTCGGCGTGACGAAGACCGAAGCGCTGCAGCTCCTCGACGAGCACAAGCTGACGAGCGACGACACCCTCGACGAGTTCCTCTCGTTGATCCACGTCTCGAGACCCCTCGACGGCAAGCGCTTCGCCTATGCGTTCGTCGTCGACGGCGATCTGACGCCCGTGCGGAACCTCAACCGCGGCGACTTCCAGGTGCGCGTCGACGGCGACTCGATCCCGACGAGCGATCTGACGGTGCACACCCTCGCCGAGCTGGCGAAGAACGACGCCCAGAC